>NZ_JAHLPS010000058.1 GCF_018918055.1 Caproiciproducens sp. MSJ-32 | reverse complement strand
TGCTCTTCCGATCTGACATTATTGCTACAATAATAAATAATATCAGAAGCATAATTATAATTTTACCAAGAATAATAGGTATAGCATTAATTAATGTATAAATAAAAGGTTGTATA
Source organism: Caproiciproducens sp. MSJ-32 (assembly GCF_018918055.1). GTDB lineage: Bacteria > Bacillota > Clostridia > Clostridiales > Clostridiaceae > Clostridium. Next base: position 62,965 of record NZ_JAHLPS010000058.1, on the reverse strand, counting down.
AATTTTATAATAAATATACAAGCAATTCCCCAATAAATAGAAAATTTAAGACATATATATCCTTTTAAATTATAGGGAAGATCAGAATAGTCCCACCATTTATTTTGAAAAATTTTTTCTAATAGGAAACCAGCAAGGAATTCTAGAAAGCTGGTAAGCAGAATAGAAGCTAAAAATAATAATAATATATTGTTCTTAATAGGGTTTAAAGAAATTATTACAATAAGAGCTCCTAATCCGTATATTGGACAAACTGTTCCATATAAAAATCCTCTATTAACAAATTTACCAGTCTTAATAGCCGCATAAGAAACTTCCAAACACCAACCAAGAAATGAATATATGAAAAATAATAATATTAAATCATATAGATGGAAATGCATATTGGAACCTCCTAAATATAATTTTTGATTTATTAAAGAAAAATTAATGAAAAAATAGTAAAATATTTATTATTTTATATTATTATAAAAAATATACTTTAAGAAAAAGAAAAATATTCATTAATATATTATTAATATATTATTAATATACTACTATAGTATTAGTGAGTAATTTAATAAATTGCTTTTATATATTAATTGTAATAAAAGGTTATAAGTTTTTATTTTTTATGTATAAATTTTATTGGGATTTATAGCTTATATTTTAAATAGAGTGTGAGGGGAATATGAGGGAAATTGGAACATATAAAGGTTTAGAAAGTTATAAAATTATTAGTAATAGAAGGAATACAAAAAGGAAATTAATAATAATATTAATAGTATTTATATTTTTTACTTTAAGTTTTATTTTTACTTTTAGCATACTTTCAAAAAATAGGAAGAATGAAACTATTGTTTCAAAAGAAGAATTTATAGAAATGCTAAAAGAAGGTGCCTTAGCTAATTATAAAAAATATGGAATACTTCCTTCTATTACAATTGCACAAGCAATAGTGGAATCGGATTTTGGAGAATCTACTTTAGCTAGAGAATACTATAACTTATTTGGAATAAAGGCTGATGAAAGTTATACTGGAGAAGTAGTAGCTTTTGAAACTATGGAAAATTATGAAGATAGAATCATTGCTAATTTTAGAGCTTATGATAGTTATAAGGCTTCAATTAAAGATCACGGAAAGTTTTTATATGAGAACTCTAGGTATGCTGAAAATGGGCTTTTTGACAGTAAGGATTATAAAGGACAGGCAGAGGCTCTTGAAAAAGCAGGTTATGCAACTGTAAAAAACGAAAATGGAGAATTAATATATGCAGATATATTAATAGAAGTAATTGAAGAGTATAAATTATATGAAATAGATGAACAATTATAAAAGATTGCGAAGCAATCTTTTAGTTTACAGTTAATAATGTGCAGTTAGCAGTTAAGGAAGAAACTACTGCGTAGTTTCTAAAATTATATTTCTATAAGCTCTTTTAGAGATTATAAATATTATAATTCAGCTTAAGCTGAATTATTTCCTCAACTGTACACTGCACATTAATAAAGATTGCTTCACAATCTTTTAATATTTTGCTGTGAATTTCTTTTCTTTTTCATTAATATCAATTTCTTTTATATCTAAATTATCAACACGTATAAATCTATTTCCTTCTTTAATAAGTTCTATAAATTTTTCTAGTCTATCTATATCTCCTTGCACTTCTATTTCAACATCACCATTATAAAGGTTCCTTACCCATCCTGTTAAGCCTAGGGATGTTGCATTCATTTGGCAAAAAAATCTAAAACCTACACCTTGAACTCTACCTTGTGCTAAAATATAATACCTAACCATAAAATACCTCCCTAACTCTTTATAAAAAAATTATATCATATATAATATAATTGAGGGAAAAATAATATATGAAACTTTAATAAACAGGAGGAGAATTATGGAGAGGTCATTAGTATTAATCAAACCAGATGCGGTAGAAAGAAAATTAGTAGGGAAAATAATTAATATGTATGAAGAAAATGGATTAAATATTGTTAAATTAAAAATGGAAACAATTAGCAGAAGTTTCGCCGCAGAACATTATAGAGATCATATAGGAAAAAGCTTTTACGAACCTTTAATAGATTTTATTACTAAGGGGCCATTATGTGCCCTGGTATTAGAGGGAGAAAATGCTATTGAGAAAATAAGAAAAATTAATGGAAGTACTGACCCTGCAAAGGCAGAAGAAGGAACAATAAGAAGATTATATGGTACTAGTACAAGAGAAAACTGTGTTCATGCATCAGATAGCGTGGAAAATGCTAAAAGAGAAATAGAATTATGGTTTAGAAACAATTAATTTTTTTAGAAAATAGGAAAGAGAAAGGGAACTTTATTTAACGATTAGTTAACATAAAGTTCCCTTTGTAATATTACTTATTTCATTTTAACATTTAGCCATGCATCATCATAAAGTTTTATATTTTCACCTAAGTCTCTATAAATTTCGCATTTTTTTAGAATGTCTTCTGAAGGATATGCTGTTTCATTACTTTGCATTTCTTCATCTAATAGTTCGTAAGCAGCTACATTTGGAGTAGAATATCCAATATATTCAACATTTTGTTTTGCATTTTCAGGATCACTTAAGAAATTAATAAATTCTTCAGCTTCTTTTTTATTAGCAGCACCTTTTGGAATAACCATAGCATCAAACCAAATATTAGAACCTTCTTTAGGAACTACATATTTGAAATTAATATCAGGTGCATCTTGTTGAATATATATTGCATCTCCTGAATAAACAGTTGCGAAATTCGCTTCTCCATTAACCATTTTTTCTTTTACTTCATCCATAATGTAAGCTTGAACTAATGGCTTTTGTTTAATTAATTCATTTGCGGCTTCTTCTATTTCTTTTTGATTTGTAGAGTTAATAGAATATCCTTTTCTTGCTAATGAAATTGCAAGAGTATCTCTTATTGAGTCAAACATTAAAATATCACCAGAATATTTTTCATTCCAAAGGTCATTCCAGCTATCAATAGTATCTTTTATATTATCAGCATTATATATTATCCCAATAGTTCCCCACATATATGGAACAGAGTATTCATTATTTGGATCATAAACTAAATTTTTATATTGATCTCCAATATATTGATAGTTAGGAATATTGTTAAAATCAAGTTTTTCTAACATATCTTCCTTGATCATTTTTTCAATCATATAATCGGATGGGAATAATATATCATATACTCCAGGGTTACTTTTTACTTTTTGATACATTATTTCATTAGTTTCATAAGTATCATAGATAACTTTTATTCCTGTTTCTTTTTCAAATTTCTCTATAAGATCTTCATCAATATAGTCTCCATAGTTAAATACATTTAAAACTCTTTGTTCTCCATTATTTTCCTTACCCTTAGATGAGCATCCAGCTAAGGATGAAGATAGTAATAGAAATGATGAACATAGTGCAAGAATTTGTTTAATTTTTTTCAATTTTATCACCTCTTGATATAAATTCTTTTCTATTTGCTATTAATAGAAGACATAAAACAGTAATAAACATTAAAGTTGATAATGCATTAATTTCAGGTTTTATACCTCTTCTAGCCATAGAGTAAATTTCTATTGAAAGATTAGTAACTCCAGGACCAGTAGTAAAGAAACTAATAACAAAATCATCAATAGACATGGTAAAAGCAATAAGCAAACCGGATATTATTCCTGGTTTTATTTGTGGTAATATTATTTTTCTTAAAGTATAAGAAGGAGTGGCACCTAGATCTAAAGCTGCCTCTTCCACATTATCTGGTAATTGTCTCAATTTTGGCAGTACTGCTAATATTACATAAGGGATATCAAAAGTTATATGAGCTAGCAGCATTGTTATAAAACCAAAATCTATATTAATTAATGGTCTAATAAATATAAATAAGCTCATTAATGATATTCCTGTTACTATATCAGGGTTTAAAACTGGTAAATAATTTATATTTAATAAAAGGGCTTTTTTTGAGCCTTTCATTTTATTAATTCCAATTGCCGCAAGTGTACCTATTATTGTAGCAATAATTGAAGAAATTAATGCAATTAAAACAGTGTAAAATAATGCTTCCATTATTCTGCTGTTGTTAAATAATTCTTTATACCATTTAAAAGTGAAGCCGCTCCAGTTACCCATGGTTTTAGATTCATTAAAGGAGAAAACCATTAGTGATATTATAGGTGTATATAAGAAAATAAATATTAATAAAAGATAGAATCTTTTTATGAAATTTTCTAATTTTTTTACCATAATTGTCCTCCCCCTTCTTTTGAATCTGCACTATCAAATTTACTCATAATAGCCATGGATATTAATATTATTATCATCATAAATACAGATATTGCAGAACCAAAGTTCCAATCACCAACGTTTGTGAATTGTTGTTCTATCAAGTTTCCAAGAAGCATATACTGTCCTCCACCTAATAATCTTGAAATTACAAAGGTAGAAACAGCAGGCATAAATACCATTGTTATTCCTGATATTATCCCAGGCATGCTTAAAGGAAGAACAATTTTTTTGAATACTTGAAATCTATTGGCTCCAAGATCTGAAGCAGCGTTTAAAAGACTAGTATCCATTTTTGTTAATACAGTATATATAGGCAGTATCATAAAAGGTAAGAAATTATAAATCATACCTAAGATAACTGCTGTATCATTATACAAAAATTGATAAGGTCCTAAGTTAAAATATCCAAGTATATTGTTGATAAAGCCATTTTTACCGAGGATAGGCATCCAAGCATAAGTCCTAAGAAGGAAGTTCATCCACATAGGAACAATAAATAATAGTATCATTATGCTTCCCTTAGAGGGTTTCATTTTTGAAATAAAATATGCTACTGGATAACCTAAAATCAAACACCAGAATGTTGATAAAAAAGCTAACCACAAACTTCTTTTGAAAACATTCATATACTCTTCTTTAAATAATTTATTAAAGTTTTCTATAGAAAACATATAGCTTCCGTTAGGATTTTTAACAGTAAATGCAAAGAATAAAACTATTAATAAAGGTATTACAATAAAAAGTGTGCTCCAAATGATAAAAGGATATGCTAGAAAGTTTGTTGAATTTTTCTTTTTTCTACTCATTTTCAGCAGCCTTTCTCATTATATGTATATCTTCTGGATAAATATCTAGGCCAATAACTGAATCTACTTCAGCAGATTTTGTATTGTGCAATATCCATCTATTATTTCCTTCTTCTACTTCAATTTCATAATGGACACCCTTAAAAATTACAGATTTAACACTTCCTTTTAACATACCCTTATCAGCTGGAACAATTTTTATATCTTCAGGTCTAATTACTATATCCACCTTTTCGTTTTTCGAAAAGCCCTTATCAACACAATCGAATACTTTATTAGAGAATTTAACTTTGTAGTCTTCAAGTATTATAGCATCAAATATATTACTTTCGCCGATAAATCCAGCAACAAAAGCATTGGCAGGCTCATTATATATATCTTCTGGCGTTCCCATTTGTTGTATTTTACCTTTATTCATAACAACTATTTTATCTGACATAGTTAAGGCTTCTTCTTGATCATGAGTTACAAAAATAAATGTAATTCCAAGTCTTTTTTGAATTTTCTTTAGTTCTAATTGCATTTCCTTTCTTAGTTTTAAGTCTAATGCACCTAGAGGTTCATCAAGAAGCAATACTTTTGGTTCATTAACAAGAGCTCTTGCTATAGCAATTCTTTGTTGTTGGCCACCGCTTAATGATTCTATATTTCTTTTTTCAAAACCCTCTAAAGAAACAAGTTTAAGAATATTTTTTACTTTATTATCAATTTCAGATTTCGAAAGTTTCTTTATTTTAAGGCCAAAAGCTATATTTTCATAAACATTCATATGAGGAAATAGAGCATATTTTTGAAATACGGTGTTTACTTGCCTTTTATAAGGAGGTAAAGTGGATATATCTGTACCATTAAATAATAATTCACCACTATCACTTTCTTCAAAACCAGCAATAATTCTTAAGGTAGTAGTTTTACCGCATCCACTTGGGCCTAATAATGTTAAAAATTCATTTTCTTTAATACTCAAATTAATATTATCTAAAACTAGGTTATCATCAAAAGCTTTAGAAATCCCCTTAAGTTCAATAATGTTTTGTTTCAATTAAAACACCTCTTTACATATAAATTAGAATGATGGCGGCGTACTAATCCAAAGGACTTTAGCCTGAGTTTTACCATTATTAGAAATATAATGATTTGATTTAGGTTTAAAATAAAAACTTTCTCCTTTTTTTACTTTAAATTTTTTATTTCCTATATGAAGTATTATTGATCCTGAAAGGACATATCCAAATTCTTCACCTTCATGAGGTTCTTCTTCAATGTATCGACCATTAGCTTCTAAAGTAATCATAATAGGTTCCATTTGATTTTTTTGAGCATTAGGTATAAGCCATTTGATCTTATACTTAAGTTCTTCATTTTCAGTTTCGAACATATCCTCATAGGTGAAAGTGATTTTTTCTTCACTAGCATCACTAAAAAATTCTGTTAGATTTGTTCCTAAGGTTTCTAATATATCTACTAAAGTAGCTATTGAAGGTGAGGTTAATTCGTTTTCTACTTGAGATATGAAACCCTTAGAAAGTTCACACCTATTTGCGAGTTCTTCCTGAGTTAATTGTTTTTCAATACGTAATCTACGTATTTTTTCTCCAATATTCACAAATACACCTCTATTTACTAATATTTTTATTATTGTTTATTAAGAATGACAATTATTTAGCAGAATTATCTTCTTCTTAATACTAAACACTAAGTTTATGATTACTAAACAAACAATAGATATTATATCTATTAATAAAATATAAATCAATATTTTTTTGAAAAAATATTAAAAAATTTTTTGAAAAATAATCTCTGGAACCCTTGAAAACATTGAAATAGAAGAGAATAAAGAAAAATTGAGTTTAATAAAACAACACTTGGAGTTTAGTAAAACTAAATTATTTTGTTTTTGTAATTTTTGTGAAAAAATTCTGAAAAATATTCTGTAGAAAACTGTTATTTAATAAAATAAGAAAATAAGTAGATTTTTGTAAATTATCTTTCTTGATAAAATTGCTAATTTATGAGATAGTAGTTTATATTAACTAAGATAATTAAGCAAACAGATAGGTGGTATCATGGATAAAAAATATAACTTATACATAAGGCGGGGAAATAAAGTATATATTCGTAATCCTGAATTTAAAGAATTATCTTTTGTTGAAAAATTATGGGGTTGTGAAGAAAATATGAAGGATATAGGAGGAGCTTATTCTTTTCCTAAGAAAAAATGGGAAATGTTTTATAAGAAAATGGTTTATCCAACAGATGGGAAAAATTTTTTCTGCCTTATTTATGATTTAAAGGATAATCCTGTAGGAGAGGTTAGTTTTCACGGATATAACTCAATAACTAAAGTAGCAAGAATAAATGTAAAAATAGATTATAAGCATAGAGGGCGTGGTTATGCTAGTGAGGCCTTAAAGCTGCTATTAGAGTATTATTTTTGGACTTTTGGCGGAGAAGCTATAATTGATTCGGCAGATACAAAAGAAGCAAAAAGAATATTTGAGAAATTAGGTTTTGAAATTATAAATAAATTTAAAGATCAGGTTACGTATAAATTAGATAGAAATAAGTTTGCAGCTTATAATGAAAAGGAAAAAAGGGATGTTTATATTTTATGCTATGATAATATGAATATATTAGATTATTCAATAGCAGTAAAAATTTTTATTACAGCAAATAAAGTATTGAATAATTCTTATTTTAATATTTACCTAGTTTCAAATAATAAAGAAGTGCAAACAGAAGATAAAATATTTATTACTGTTGATAAAAGTTTTAAGGAAAATGTTAATGAAAAGAGCATTTTAATAATTCCTGGAACTGATAGTGAAGAATTTAATTTGGACAGGTCCTATATTATTGATTTTATTAAAAAGGAGTATTTAAATAGTGACTATATTCTTTTATTTTCGAAAGAATTAAAGGAATTAGAAAATATATTTGATATTGAAGTTATTGAAGATAAAAATTTAATAGATTATGGCAAAATAATAATAGCGAGAGATTATAAAGAAAATATAAATGCTTGTATAAATATTATAAGAAATATTTTAGGAGAAGAAATTGCTTCAAATATTAGGTATTATTTTATATAAATAATTTAGCTTTTAGTATGGCAAGGAGAATGAGGGTAGATTTTAGCAGCTTCAAATATGCCCTCATTCTACTAGTATATTTTATAAATTTCTTACTTTTTTAAAAGATTTGAAAAATATCCAGGCTTGATTAGGCCTTTTTTCATACCTTGAATCACTGATAAATATGTTGCAGTAGTATCAAACCTTGCATCATGATAATTTCCACTACCTTTAAAAAGATCATTAGCTTTTTGAATTATTTGTTCTTCGCTTATTTTAAGAAAATCTACGACTTCAGATAATTTTGGATTTTTAATGTTACCAGTTGGACTAGGAATTTTACATATATTTTTATAATAAGACATAGTGCAAAATGTATTTTTAGGTTCCCAATTTTCTTCAATCATTCCAGCATCCCAAAGTTGCTGTATTTCATGTTTTAAAAATTTTATATCAAATTGAACGTTATGTCCAATAATAAAATCAGCTTCATAAAAATCAGGCATAAAATCTTGAATAAAATCTATAAATTCACGTCCTTCAGATAATTCATATAATTTTTCAAGGGAGAAGCCGTGTACTGCTTCAGCACCTTCATCCATATTATCTACAGTGAAAAAAAAGTTTTTACCTATTGTAGTTTGTGGTTTAGTAGAAGCATCAACAAGTATATAACTCAATTGACATATATTACCTGGTTTTATGCTGGTCGTTTCTGTATCAAAAAATAATAATTTCATTTTATCCTCCTAAGGTACTAGTTTATAAATTATATAATAACATAAATTATATCACTACTGTTTAATCTTTGATTAAAATTTCCATTGACAATTTTGATATGGTTATAATTTGTCCAATTACCATAAATTTAGACGTGAAAGTAGCCAGTAACCTTTGGTTTAATGTAATCACCACAAAAACTATAAACCTAAAGGAGGTTACTGGCTACGTGGTTAATTATATCAAATTATTTGATAAAATTATAGAGTTTATCAATTGGAACACATTGAAACATTCTGCATTTATGTTAAAAACAGATAATAAAGTTTCTAAATTTTTTACTAAAGATCATTTAAAAGCAATGATTTATTATCATATAATGCAAAAAGATAGTTTAAGAGATCTAAGTTTTGGCATTCGTATGTCTACCAAAGTAAAATCAATCGTAACAAGCGTTAGCTTGAGTACAGTGTCATACCATAATAATAAGCGCAATTACGAAGTGTTTTTGCCAGTTTTAACTGAGCTTATTAATAAAGCTTTAAATATAGGGTCAGCAAATGAATCTTTAAAGCGCTTTGGTTCTGTTAAACTAATTGATTCTACTACTATAAGTATGAGTTTAAATCTCTACCAATGGGCTCTATTTAGATCAAGCAAAGCTGGTATAAAAATTCATACTAGATTTGATTTAAATAAGGGTATTCCGGATGCATTTGTTGTTACAAATGCTGTCGAGCATGATAAAACTGCTATGGATACATTAATAGATACAAAGCATTGTATTTACGTATTTGATAAAGGCTATTTAGATTACCAAAAATTCGATCAATACACAAAGGATGAAAAATACTTTGTAACTAGGTTAAAGGATAACGCCGTAGTTACTGAAATTAAAGATTTAAGAATAAGCCACAGCGATAAACGACTTTTGGATGTTGGAACTCAAATAGTCTGTGATAAGATAGTAAAATTGGGTTCTCAATATACTTATCAAACAAAAGAAGAATATCGCCTTATAAAAATTATAGATAAATATGGTAAAGAACTAACCTTTATAACAAATATTGATGAACTTTTAAGTGAAGAAATAGCATGGCTTTATAAAAAGCGCTGGGAAATAGAACTTTTCTTTAAATGGATAAAACAAAACTTAAAATTCAAAACTTTTATAGGTCGCTCACTAAATGCAATAATGATTCAAATTATTACCGGTATCATGACCTTTACTATATTTAAGCTTATAGAGCCGCTAATGGAGAAGAAAATTACTATGATTGAAATAAAGCGAGCTATAAAAGATAATCTATTTGAGATTTACGAAGTTAACAATTATAAATGGTCTAACATTTTAAATAGTTGCTGATATAATTTCAAATAGAATCCTTCAAAACCAAATAATTCTATAAAAAATTCTGTTTTTATAACCAATTTTAATGGTATTATATTCCATATAATCATGTAGTGGAATATTTTAAAAAGTCAATGGAAATATTCACTAATAATTAAACACTAGTGAAATTATATAATAATATGAATTATAAAAAAATAACCAATAGATAAAAAATAACTCTATTGGCTATTTGTTATAAGCTTATTATACTAGACAACTAAGCTATCAGATATAAAATTTATATTTGATATTTTCTCCATAGATTTAGATGTTACTTTTAATAATTCTAAACACATTTCTAGTGTTCTATTATTTTTGTCAAGTAGAGGATTAAATTCTACAAAATCCATTGCTCTAACTAAAGAAGTATTAAATATTCTTTCAATTATCTCTTTTCCTTCTGAAAAGGTTAGTCCATCTTTGACAGGAGTACCTGTTCCAGGAACAAGAGAAGAATCTAAACTATCTATATCAAAACTAAAATGAATATTAGCTATATTTCTTGTATATAAGGTTTTAATTAATTCATCTAAAACTAAAGTTATGCCTTTGTCTTTAATTTCTTTCATTGGCCATACATTTAAATTATATTCTTTGATTAACTCTAATTCACCCGCATCTAAGTCTCTACAGCCTAATAGAAATACATTTTCAGGTTTAACTTTTTGTCCTTGATAGAAAAGATTTACTAAGCTTTCATGACCTATTCCCATGGAAGCAGCTAAAGGCATACCATGTATATTACCAGTTGGTGAGGTTTTATCTGTGTTTATATCACCATGTGCATCTATCCAAACAACGGCAATGTCATTATTAAAATATTTGCTAGATCCAGCAATGCTCCCTAAAGCTAGTGAATGATCTCCGCCTATAATTAATGGGAGACTAGAATTCGATAAAGATTCATATACTTTAGAAGCTAATAAAAAATTTGCTTTAATAACTTCATCTAAATACTTCATTTTTGCATTAGCTGTGTATTTATCCTTTGAAGAAACATTATTTACATGAACTTCACCCATATCACAGACTATATGACTTTGATTAAAGATATTTAGAAGGTTGTTTTCTCTTAAAATTTTTGGTCCTTTTTCCACACCAGGTTTATCACAGCCTAAAAATAAAGGCATATCTATAATACTAATTTTCATTAAACAAACCTCCAAATAGAATAAATTTATTGGATAACTTATTGGGCAACTTATATATTAATTGCAAATGAGGAAGTTGTAAATAGAAAATTATTGATATTTATTATTAAAATAACTAAATTATTTTACATAAAACATATTTAAATGTTTACAAAAATATAAACTACTAAAACTTACTATTATATATAGCATATGTTTTAGTAGTTAAATATTGTATATCTATGAAACCATTTCACTTAATTTTATTAATGCTTCATCTTTTGTATCAAAGAAAAATTTATTGTTTTTTATAGCTTCCTGATCTATTTCAGGAAGATCGCTTAAAGGTTTGAATTCAGTATAAACTCTTTTTTCTTCTTCAATTACTTTTCCATTTTCATCTGTTTTAAATATGCTTATATAACCTTCCTCCGCTCCTAAATAATATTTATTAGGCTCTAAAGTAGTAGAATTTACTTCTTCTGATCTTGTATAAATTATTTTTTCTTCATCCCAATCAGAAAGCTTATAGCCAACTTTTGACAATTCTTCACTTAAAGCATCTAGAGTTAGCTTACCTTCTAGATTTAATATATTTTTTAAGTTTGCCAAAGTTTCAGAGAAATCGATTTTATCTATGGTTTTAAGGGTAATAAAAGTATTTTCATCTAAATAATTTGCTGTTTCATTATAAACAGTTTTGTTATTATTGATATCGTCGTTTACTCTATATTTTGGGTTTGTAAGATAATCAGAAACAAAGTAACTTATTAAGAAACAAATAATAAATAAAGAAATAATAAAAATTGCTACAGAAATTTTCTTTTTTAATTTGATAAACTTATTTATCTCTTTGTTATTCATATAATCACCTCTCATTGAAATTATTAACAAAATTTTTAAAAAATAAACATAAAATATATAATAAACTTGAATTCTTGAGAAAATAAATAATTAAATTGAAATAAAATTGTAATGAAATTATTATCATTTTTTGATAAAATATTTATTAATTTGATAAAATATTTATTAAGTCTTATAAATAGTAATTTATTCCTAAGATTATTAGGGGAGGAGTATAAAATGAATAGCGAGAATCTAGATATTGATAAGGATAAAAAAAAGAAAAAAATTAGTAAAAAGAAGATTATTATTACAACTATTTTGGTTGTTTTGGCAGCTTTTTTAATTGCTGGAGTATCAATTTATAATAACCTTAGAAATAAAATTTATGATGAATATATTCCAGAAGAAAAAAAGGAAGAAAGTTATTCTGAAGTTGAAGGAATAACAAATGTTTTGTTAATAGGAATTGATGGAAGAACTTTAGATGAACCATCCAGATCCGATTCGATAATTATTGCAACTTTAGACAATAATAATAAAAAAATAAAATTAACATCTATTATGAGAGATACCTTAGTAAAAATACCTGATTATGATGAATATAAGATAAATACTGCCTTTTATTTAGGAAGTTTAGAAGAAGATGAAAATGGAAAGCCAAAGGGAGCAGAAGGTGGAGCGGCCTTATTAATGAAGACCATAGAAGAAAATTTTAATTTGCATTTAGATAAATATATAATCGTAAATTTCTGGGGCTTTGAAGATATAATAGATGAACTTGGAGGAATAGATGTAGATGTTAAGGATTATGAAATAGATGAAGTAAATAAGTTTATTGGAGAAGTAACAGGATTAAAGTCGCCTTTATTAACTGAACCTGGATATCAGCATTTAAATGGACAGCAGGCTTTGGCTTATGCAAGAATTAGATATGTTGGTAATGGCGGATTTGAAAGAGCAGAAAGACAAAATAGAGTATTATCAGAAATTGCAAGCAAATTTAGAGAAATTAATCCATTAAAATATGTTAGTTTAGCCAATACAGTGGCAGACTATGTAAAGACTAATATTGATATACCACTTGCTTTAAATTTAGCATATACAATATATAAACTGCCAGCATTAAATATTGAACAATTACAAATACCTCAAACAGAGTTAATTGCTGGAGATCGCCCATATAAGGATAAGGGATGGTGTTTATTAATAGACTTTGAGCAAAATTCTAAGGTGCTTTATGATTTTATTTTTAATGATAAGCTTCCTAATGTAGAAGAATTTGATTTATTGGCAGTACAAAATTTGGCGGCGCAATATGATGCTGAAGAAGCAGCTTATAATGCAATATACAACATAAATCCGGAAGATTATAATGATAGAGATAAAGAAGATATAATAGATTCTGGCAAAAATGAAGAGGAAAAGAAAGAAGAAACTTCATCAGGAGAAAAAGAAAAAGAATCAAATGAAGGAAATAAGGGAACAGAAAATAAGAATAATGGTTCTAATGAGTCTGGAGAAAATAATGGAGGCCAAGAACAAAATAATGTTCCAAATAATCCTAATAATTCTTTTGGAGATAAAAAAACAGATAATCCTAGTAATAATGAAAATACCAATACTAATACAATAGACAATAAGCAGAATTGATATTAAAAAGTATTAGTATAAAGTTCACAGCTAGGCTTAACTTTAGATTATTAAAGAGTTTTAGCTGTGGACTTTTATATTTAATTTTATAAATGACTGTTAATAGTTATTTAACATATAATAGTATTTAATTTTCATAATTATGGTATAATACAAATGTGAGGAGGTAATTATGAATAATTATTTATTACAAAAAGTTTTAGTAATTCCGGGAATTTTAATAGCCTTTACAGCTCAAGGCTATGCAAAGGCAAAGATGGCAGATAAATTAGGAGATAAAACACCAAGATTTCAAGGGAGGTTAAGCTTAAATCCTTTAGACCATATAGACATTATTGGATTTATTATGATATTAATTGCTAATTTTGGATGGACAAAACCTGTGGAAACTAATCCTAGTGCCTATAAAAATGGATATAAAGATGCTGTTAAAGTTACCTATGCATCATTATTTTCTACATTAATTGTAGCCTTTATATTTTCATTAATATTTACTTTATGGCTAAAGTTGGGAATATATTTAAATGTATCAAGTTTTATGATTATAACTTATGCTCTTAAGTTTATAATAGAAATAAATATAAATTTATTTATATTTAATTTATTACCATTACCAGGACTTGCATGTTTTGATTTATTTAGATATTTAAGTCCTAGAAACTTTTATAAATATTCTGGAATGATATATGATTATCAGCTTTATATTTTAATAGCATTTGTAGTTTTAGGTAAATATGTTTTAGCGATACCATCTGGATTAATAGAAGGATTATTCTTAAAAATAGCTGGACTATTTTTTGGAATGATTTAAAGCCTAGATTTAAATAAATTTCTTGCAATAATTTTGCTGCTTTTGTATAATTAGCTTGATAAAATAGAATATTAATATTATCGTTGAGAAGAAGAGTAGTGTATTAGATTCTTTAAGCGAGTAAGGGATGGTGGAAGCCTTATAAGATATAATACATGAAGAGAGCCTTTGAGATAACTATTTATAGTCGTTTAGCTGCGTTAAAGCATAGAGTGGCATTTTATGCAATTAGAGTGGTACCGCGGAAATATTATCCGTCTCTTATTATTAAGAGGGGGATTTTTTATTTATAAGTATGTATTTTTAAGGAGGAAAAGATGGATTACAAAAAGATAATAGCAGAACTATTAAATAAAGAAATAGATCTTGACTTAGAAACAATAGAAAAATTAATTGAAATACCGCCTAAGCCAGAATTAGGGGATTATGCTTTTCCATGTTTTCAATTAGCAAAAACCTTTAGAAAAGCTCCTAATATGATTGCTGAGGAATTAATATCTAAATTAAATAAAGATGGTTTTGAAAAAATAATCAATGTAGGTCCTTATGTAAATTTCTTTGTAGATAAGAGTATATTTACAAAAAATGCAATAGAAAAAATCTTAATAGAAGGCGAGGAATATGGTTCCTCTAATATTGGAGGGGGAAAAACAATTTGTGTCGAATATTCCTCACCTAATATAGCAAAACCATTCCATGTAGGTCATCTTTTTACAACAGCTATAGGAAATTCCTTATATAAGTTATTTAAAAAAGAAGGATATGAAGTTCAGGGCTTAAATCACCTAGGAGACTGGGGAACCCAATTTGGTAAGTTAATATCTGCTTATAAAAGATGGGGAAATGAAGAAGCTTTGGAAGAAAATGCGATTAATGAGCTGTTAAGAATATACGTAAAATTCCATGATGAAGCAGAAAAGGATAAAGCTTTAGAAGATGAGGCTAGAGCATACTTTAAAGCTTTAGAAGATGGAGATGAAGAGGCAACAGCCTTATGGAAAAGATTTAGAGATTTAAGTTTAAAAGAATTTGAAAGAATATATGACATATTTAATGTTAAATTTGATTCTTATGCTGGAGAAGCCTTCTATAATGATAAAATGGATGCAGTTGTAAATGAATTAAAAGAAAAAGGACTTTTAGTTGAAAGTAATGGAGCTCAAGTTGTTATGCTTGATGAATATAATATGCCTCCATGTATAGTATTAAAAGCTGATGGTGCATCTATATATGCAACAAGAGATTTAGCTGCTGCAATTTATAGAAAGAAAACTTACGATTTTTATAAATGTATATACGTAGTAGGTTTACCTCAATCTTTACATTTCAAACAAGTATTTAAAGTATTAGAACTTGCAGGATATGAATGGGCAAAGGACTGTATACATGTAGGCTTTGGAACAGTAAAATCAGCAACTGGTAAAATGTCAACAAGAAAAGGAGAAATGATTCTTCTTGATGATTTAATAAATGAAGCTATAGAAAAATCTTTAGAAGTAATAAATGAAAAAAATCCTAAGTTAGAAAATAAAGAAGAAGTTGCTAAAAAAATAGGAATTGGATCCATATTATTTACTTATCTTAAAAATTCTAGAGAAAAAGATATTATATTTGATTGGAAGGAAATTCTTTCTTTTGATGGAGAAACTGGTCCATATGTGCAATATTCTTATGCAAGAGCAAATAGTATTTTAGAAAGAGCTGGTGAAATTAAGGGAGAAGCAGATTATTCAAAGCTTGCTTCCAAAGAAGAATTTGAACTTGTTAAAACTTTAGAAAGCTTTGAAAACTATATTCATTTAGCAACAGAAAAGCTTGAGCCTTCAGTTATTACTAGGTATGCTATTCAAGTAGCGAAAGATTTTAATAAATTTTATAATGCTCATTCAGTATTAAATTTAGAAGATGAGCAATTAAAGCTTGCAAGAATTAATTTAGTTAAATCTACAAGTCAAGTTATAAAAAATGCGTTAGCTTTACTAGGAATTGAAGTTGTAGAAAAGATGTAATAAAAGGATGCTGTAATTTTTACAGCATCTTTTTATAATTTTAACGTTTAGTAATTGATATATTTGATGAACAGCCTGAACAATTAGTTGAACTTTTATCACTACAGCTGCAGCCACCTTTTGAGGCTTTTTTAAAGTTTTTATAAAGAACTGAAATTGCAAATGCAACAATTAATAAAGTTATCAATATTTCCATAAAAACACCTTCTTTTAAGTTTTTATAATAAAAATATTATTTTAGATGTCGATATAAGCAATGTTCTTTAAAATGAAAATCATTATCATATAATTAGTATATATAGTTATAAAATTTTAGTCAATATCTTTTGATAGAATATTTGTTTATAATTAGAAGAATTAAATATTAATATAGTAGAAGCTATATAAAATCATATAATAATATAACTATTTATTTTTTAAATATTACATATTCTTATATTAAATTAAAAATGATATAATGTTATAAGATAATAATAATGCAAGGTGATAATGATAAAGAAGAAAGAGTGGTAATGTGATTATTCGAGAAAATATAATAGATGTAGAACCCACACTTGAAGAATATATGCTAAAGACGGAAGAGATTGATAAAAATCCTGAAGAGCTTATATTTTTTGATTTAGAGCATTACGTTTATAAAAAACCTAAATGTATTGGTGTTTTTGGAGCCTGTATTTTTGAAAATAATAAGCTCCATGTTACTCAATATATGATAGAAAATAAAAGTGAAGTTATTCAAATACTATATTTAGCAAAAAAATATTTTGTTAAGATGAAAAGAAAAGGTAAAAGTGCGATAGTAACTTTTTCAGGAAATAATGATTATACAGTAATAAATTATCTTTTTGAAAAATATAATATTGATTTTAACTTTTCAAAAGAATTTCAAGATATTGATATTCAAAAAGAGTATGAAAGAGAGAAGAAACATTCTATAGGACTTAAAAATTTAGAAAAGGAATTTGGAATAATAAGAGAAGAAAGAGATTTAATAAGCGGTTCAAACTTAGCAAAAACTTTTCATAAAATATTAAAAGATAGAGAATATATTTTAAGAATGCCAAAAGAAAAAATAGAAACTATACTTTTATATAATGAAGGAGATGTAACAAATTTATATTATATTTATACTTCCTGGAAAGAATTTATTAATAATAGTAATGAGGAAAAAAAACTACAAGAAACTGTTGAAGTTGAATAATATAAATTTAAGTATTATAGAATTTTCAATTTAAGAAGAAATTCTTAAATGATAGATGCTCCTAAATTTTAGGAGCATCTATCATTTTTAAAGACTTTCCATCAGAAAGAATAAGGATTGTGCCCTTTTGGTCTGTTCTTAATATTTTTGAATTTTTTATAGTTTCTAAGACTTTCTTTGTAGGATGACCATATGAGTTATTTTTCCCTACAGAAATAACAGTTATACTAGGATTTACTTTATAGAAGAATTCTTTGCTTGTTGAAGAAGATGAGCCGTGATGACCAATTTTTAAAAGATCAGACTTTAAATTATAATTAGAATTAATAACTTCCTTTTCTATAAGTTCTTCTGCATCTCCAGTAAGGAGGAAGGAATTATTCCCGTGAGAAATTTTAATAATAGGCGAATAATTATTAATATTTTCATAGTTATCTGAAGAAGGAGAAAAGACTTCTACTTTTGTGTTTTTTCCAAGAGAAATAGATCTTATGCCTGCTTTTATTACATTAATTTTTAAGTCCTTTCTTACTAAAGCTTCTACCATTGTTTCAAAGGATTTTGTATTATTTGTTATTTTAGGAGCATAGAAATTTAATACATTATATTTATCAATAATATAAGCCATATTACCTATATGATCTTCATGGGGATGAGTGGCAATTACGTAGTCCAAGTTATTTATATTTAATAAAGATAAATAATCTAATAGATTTTCTCTACTATCTGCAGGTCCTGCATCAATAAGCATATTTTTATTATTTACCTGTACCAGAATAGAATCCCCTTGCCCTACATCAATAAAGTGAAGGAGCATATTATCTGAACTTATATTTCTAAGATTTTTATTTCGATTAAAATTAGAAAATAATAAAGTTAATAATGAGAGTATTATTAAGAATATAAAAGGCAAATAGTATTTTTTATTCAATTTACATACCCCTTAAAAAAGTTCTTTATGTAAGTATGGACATTTCAGAAAGAAAATATAATTGAAGAAAGAAAGAAATAACATTATAATAAACATAGAAAAATTATGGTGGTGAGGAAATGAATTTTATAAAGTATATTAATTATGGGTTTTATATGGCTGTTATTATGCCTTGTAAAATACTTAAACACAAATATATTAAGAAAACAAAGGGAGAAAAAGCAGCAAAAGAGTATTGTGCAAAAATTGGAGAAAAGTGGGCTGAATTTACAATAAGAACAATAGGAATGAAAATTACTGTTATAGGAAGGGAAAATATCCCAGATGTTCCGTGCTGCTATATAGGAAATCATACTAGTATTTTGGATATACCAATATTAATAAATTCAGCAGGAAGATGTATGGGATTTATAGCTAAAAAGGAAATGGCGAATACACCTATATTAGGATACTTGATGAAAGAATATAATTGTGTTGCCTTAGATAGGGAAAATGTCAGAGAAGGATTAAAATCTATAAAAGAAGGAGTCAATAATATAAAAGCTGGTTATAGCATGGCAATTTTTCCTGAAGGAACAAGAAGTAAAAATGGAAAAATGGGACAGTTTAAGAAGGGCAGCTTAAAATTAGCCACTATGGCAAAAGCTCCAATAGTACCAGTTGCTATAGAAGGAGCTTACAGGGCTTATGAAGAAAACAGAAAATTTAAGCCAATAGATATAAAAGTAATTTTTTCAAAACCTATTTTTACTGATAAACTGACTAAAGAAGAAGAAAAAGAACTTCCAGAAAGAATAAGAAGTATAATTGCAAAAAATTTAGGAGAAGAATAATCTTGAAAGTTATATTATTATAATTTATATTATAATGGTATAACTTTTTATTATTAAAAATATATTATTATGATATAAAAATTAACAATCTAATAATTTATTAGAAAAATGCAAAGAAGCACTTGTAAACTTGCAAAAAACATGGCATAATATGTTGTATTAGCAAAAAAAATGAAAGATTATAAAAGTAATTAATTCAAATAGGGGGCGTAAATATGAAAAAAGAGTTTTCAATTAGTAATGACAAAGTATTAATTAACTTTTCTGCTAATTATTGTAGTACTTTTGAAGAACTTGTAGAAAGTAGTGGTTTTAAAAGGGTAATAGAAAGTTATATAAAGAATGCAAAAAAGAAGGTAACTCTAAATTGGAGATATTTGAAGAAAAGCTTGCAAACAGAAGATGTAAGCATAATTACAAAGAAATTATGCAAAGTTTTTAAATATTGCACTGTTATGAGTGTAGACGAAATTATAGAGATAAATGATTTTTATAGTGAGTTATTTAAGGAAAGAGATCAATTTATTAACCTAGTAGAAGAGTTATATTTATTTTGGAGAAAGTTAGAAAGATATACTATAATTCATACAAATAAGAAACAAGAAGGATTATCATCAGTAAATTTTACACAAGCAAATTCAGCTTTATCAAATTTAATATTAAAGTTATATAGAAAAATAGAAAAAAATACTTTAGGATATAAGCCTAATGTATTTAGACAAATTCCAGTAGGAGGAAATGCTTCTCTAAAGGTTAACAAAATTTTATGGCCAATACCAAATGGCTACGAAATTTTAGAAGATATAGAATTTATTGATGCTATATTATTAGAAACACCGTTTATTACTTATCCTAAGAAAAATACTAGAAGTGGTATGTTTAAAGAGATAAGTTATAACCCTTTAAAAGAAGCAACATTAAATAAAGATCATTGGTTCTGCTATCCAGCAAAAGTTGGGGAATTAATTGCCTTTATTTATTTCCATAGAGATTTTATGCATCATGGAATAACCTTATGTAACTTATTTGAAATGGCTAGATGTGAAGAATATAGAGGAAAAAAACCAGATTTAGTATATGTGTTTGGAGCAAGAGATAAGGGTGAAGAAAAGAAAACTGTATTCTATGATGATAAAGAAAATGAAATTATGTTAGGATATATTAACTATAGTGATGAAATTGACTATTTTGGATATATGAAAAAAATGACATTAACATTACACAATTTAGTAATGATAAAAAGAGGATATTTACCAATACATGGAGCAATGGTAAGCATAGAATTAAAAGATGGAAAATCAGCTAATGTTGTAATTATGGGAGATAGTGGTGCTGGAAAATCAGAAAGTTTAGAAGCCTTTAGAACTTTAGGTGAAGATTATATTAGTAACATGACAATAATATTTGATGATATGGGTAAATTTAAAGATATAGATGGAAAAATAAAAGGATATGGTACAGAAATTGGAGCCTTTGTAAGGTTAGATGATTTAGATGCTGGATATGCTTTTAAAGAGTTAGATAGAAGTATTTTTATGAATCCAGATAAGATTAATGCAAGGCTTGTAATGCCTGTTTCACCATATAAAGAAATTATTAAAGGATATGATGTTGATTTATTCCTATATGCCAATAATTATACTGAAGTTAAAGAAGGAGAAAAATCTATTGAGTTCTTTAATAATCCAAAGGAAGCTGTTGAGGTGTTTAAGAGAGGTGCTAGAATGGCAAAAGGTACTACCTCTGAAAAGGGCTTAGTAGAAAGTTATTTTGCAAATCCATTCGGACCTGCTCAAAAAATAAAGGAAACAGATATACTTATAGAAAAATATTTTAAAGCTATGTTTGAGAGAAATGTAAAAGTTGGTGAAATTAAAACATGTCTAGGACTTGAAGGAAAAGAAAAAGAAGGCCCAAGAAATGCAGCTATAGAATTGCTTGAAATTATTAAAAATTTAAAATAAAAAGAGCCTTTTAGGCTCTTTTTATTTTATCTATTATCAGAGTTATTTACTTTTGAAAATAAAGATAAACAATATAGACCTGCAATTCCTACTATAGCATAAATTACTCTGCTTATTGCAGGCATAGTTGAAAATATGGCTTCTACTAGATTGAAATCAAAAAATCCAATTAGCCCCCAATTTATAGCTCCAATAATAACTAATATTAATGCTATGTTATCAATTACTTTCATAAAAACACCTCTTATAATTTGATTATTTCTTTAGTATTTTAACCAAATTAAAAGATTTTATTACAAAAATTAGATCGTAATATTTCTATCAATAGGCTGTTCTAAGGAAATTATTGTTTCTGTTCTTTGAATTCCATCTATAACATTAATTTTATTAAGTAATATGTCTTGAAGGTCTGTAGTATTTTTACAAATTACTTTTGCAAATACTGAATAATCTCCAGTTGTTAAATGTAGTTCAACAACTTCTTTTATCTTAGCTAATTCATCAAATACATTTTTAAAAGATGAAGTTCTATCTATATAAATACCTACAAAACAGCAGACATCATAACCAAGCTTTGGTAAATCAAGAACTATTCTAGTACCTTTGATTATGCCCATTTCCTCCATTTTTTTCATTCTTACGTGAATTGTACCACCACTAACGTGACATATTCTTGCGATTTCTAAATAAGGGGTCCTAGAATCTTTTATTAGTAGATCCAATATTTGAAGATCTAATTCATCTAATTGGGGATGTTGATTAAGAGCCATAAAACCACTCCTTTTAACATATTTTTATTTATGAGTATATTTTATCAAATAATTAATTAAAATAGAAGTTAATTATAATAAAATTAATAAAATTATTATAATTCCTTAATTTTATTATAATTACAATATTATAGAAAAATAACTCTAAGTAATAGTAAACTATTGAAAATGTATAGCTTTTCTTTTAATATAATAATAGTAGGATGTTAAGGAGGAGTAGTATGACTAGTTTTTTAATTGCCGTATTAAATATTGTTGTTATAGTTGCAATAATGTTCTTTTTAATGACTTTAGGCAGAAAATATGTTTTTTCAAAGATTAGAGTTAATAAGTGGATAATATTAGGAATAACCATTTTATGTTTTGCTTTGCAACTTATACTTAGACTACAAAATTATTGGTTAAATATGTTATTAACATTAGTAACTGTTTGGTTTTTCCTATGGTTTATGGAAATTCAAACTACTGGTGGTCCTAAGTTTGAAAAGAAAATAGTAATAAGACCTAAAGCTAAGCCAAATAGAGTAAAGCACTTAAAAAATGAAAAAAAATAAGAGATATAAAAGCTGTTCAAGAAATAAAATGTACCCTATGGAATAGACAATTAAAAAAAGTCTATGCCATAGGGTATTTTTATGTATAATAAAATAAATATCATTAGGAGAAGAATGTAATGAGCAAAAAATTATTTACAGAAAAAGAAATAGAAATATTTGAGAAATGTGGATTTAACATAGATATTTTAGGTATGAAACGTGTTGAATCATCAGGTAAAAGATGGCGCTCCGCATTTCGCAGAAATGGAATAACTCAATTACAGGACACTAGAAAATTTAATAATGGAAGACCGAGTGAAAAATATAAACTTAAAAATAAGGTTAGCTATTTTTGTGAGTTATCAGGTGTTTCACGTTCTGGATATTATAATTATTTCTCATCTAAATCAATTTCTAAGCGAGATAATCGAGAATCTAAAGATTTAGAAAGTTATAAAAATATTTTAGCTGCTTTCAACTTCAAAAATCGCAAAAAAGGTGCTAGACAAATAAAAATGACTTTATCATTTCTAATAGTTTAAAAATAGATATAGTAATTGATACTATTAAAGGATGAAGCATATATCAATGAGTGTAAAACATTTCAGGAATTAATTACTGAAATAGATGATTATATTGATTATTATAATAACTATAGATCTCAGTGGAATTTAAAAAAGATGACTCCTGTCCGATACAGAAGTCATCTTCTTGAAGCTGTTTCATAGTCTTTTTTTAAACTGTCCTTGACAAGGGGTACATTTTAAAAATATTACAGTTGATAGTCTTTTTGTATTTTGTTATAAAAATTATAATTTTTATTTTATAGGGGGAAAAGGGTAATATTTTTGTTAATATTCTGTAAAGAATTAGAATAAATTTATTTCTTTAAAATTTTTTAGAGATAAATATAGTATAATTAAATAAATGGTTAAGGATTTATAAATAATACTAAAGCTGAACAAACTAAAATATAGTAAAGGAGATGATATATATTTGAATTTAGTAACAGAAAAATTAAAAGAAGTATTATTATCAGTATTGCCAATAACTTTAATAGTATTAATATTAAACTTTACAATTACACCAGTAGAAAAACCCTTATTATTAAGGTTTTTAATTGGAGCAGTATTTGTTATTATTGGTTTGTCAATATTTTTAGCTGGTGTAGATATTGGAATAACCCCTATAGGTAATGTTATGGGGAGCACATTAACTAAAACTAATAAAGTTTCCATTGTAATAATCGCAGGCTTAGTACTTGGGTTCTTTATTTCGGTGGCAGAGCCTGACTTGCAAATTTTAGGCGCACAAGTTTCCTTTGTAACTTCAGGAATGGTGTCAAAATGGCTTATAGTAATAATTGTTTCCATAGGAATAGCTGTCATGCTTGCTTTAGGTTTAGGAAGAATATTATATAATATTCCTTTATATAAATTGTTAACTATTATATATGGTATTATTTTGTTACTTTCAATATTTACATCACCAGAATTTTTAGCAATATCCTTTGACGCTTCTGGTGCTACTACTGGTGCTTTGACTGTTCCTTTTATGCTGGCTCTTTCTTTAGGAGTATCCCATCTTAAAAAAGATAGTAAATCCTCTGAAAAGGATAGTTTTGGTTTGGTTGCTATAGCATCATCAGGTGCAATAATAGCAGTTATGATAATGAGTATTTTATCTAAAATAGATAGAATTACAGCAACTCTTGAAATAGATACAGAAGTATCTGCATCAATAATTGAGCCTTTCATTAAAGAGATTCCTAAGATATCTTTTGAGATAATGTTAGCTTTATTACCAATATTGATTATTTTTCTTATATTCCAAAAAATTAAGTTTAAGTTGTCAAAAAAATCTGTTAGAAAAATTTTATTTGGAATATTCTTTACATTTATAGGATTGGTTATATTTTTAGTTGGAGTAAATGCAGGTTTCATGGAGCTTGGAACGGTATTAGGATATAAAGTGGCATCTTTAGAAAATAAAACATACTTAGTTATTACTGGATTTGCATTAGGATTTGTTACAATACTTGCAGAACCAGCTGTATATGTATTGACACATCAAATAGAAGATGTTACAAGTGGATATGTTAAAAGAAAAATTGTTTTATTTGCTCTATCGATAGGAGTAGGTTTTGCAGTAGCCTTATCAATGCTAAGGATAATGATTCCTCAAATTCAGTTATGGCATTATTTATTACCTGGATATATAATATCTATTTTAATGAGTTATTATGTTCCAAAATTATTTGTTGGTATGGCTTTTGATTCAGGTGGTGTTGCATCAGGTCCAATGACAGCAACTTTTATATTAGCTTTTGCTCAAGGAGCAGCAGATGCTATTGAATGTGCAGATGTATTAATTGACGGTTTTGGAATGATTTCAATGGTGGCAATGACCCCTATAATTGCATTACAAATACTTGGTTTTATTTTTAAAGTGAAATCTATAAAAGGAGGGGTAGAAAACAATGTTGGCTAATTTTGAACTTAATCAGCCTGAGCTTATTTGTGTAATTGTAAATTTAGGATTAGGAAGTAAAGTGTTAAAAAAGGCTAAGCAGCATAATATTTCTGGAGGAACTATTTTCTTAGGTAAGGGTACGGTAAATAGTAAAATTTTAGATTATTTATGCTTATCAGATGTAAGAAAAGAAATTGTGCTTATGGTATCAGATAAAGAAACAGTGAGAACGGCTTTAAGGAAACTAAGTGAGGAGTTTAAATTCAAAAAACCTAATCATGGAATAGCTTTTACAACATCTATATGCGGCCTTGTTGGAACAAGAACTTGTAAATGTGATAAAATGAAAGATGAGAGAGGGGAAGAAAACACTATGTATAATGCTATAACTGTAATTGTTGAAAAAGGAAAGGCGGAAGAAGTTATTGATGCAGCAACTAAAGCTGGTGCTAAAGGTGGTACAATAATAAATGCAAGGGGATCTGGAATTCATGAAACAAGTAAAGTTTTTGCCATGGAAATTGAACCAGAAAAAGAAATAGTATTAATAATATCTAAAAGAGATAAAACTGGAGATATAATTTCATCCATAAAAGAAGAACTTGATATAGAGAAGCCGGGAAATGGAATTGTTTTTGTTCAAAATATAAATGAAGTTTATGGATTGTATGAATAATTTTAAATTTTATTAGAAAAATTAAAAAAAATACTTATAAGATAGATAGATTTTTGAAAAATCTATCTATTATTTTTTGAGAAAAATGTTTTATTTTGTAATTATGATTTGTTTTTGGTAATTGTGGATAATATATATTTGATATATAATATTATTAAATTAGGAGGATAGGAGGGGTGGCTTATAACTACGATATTCAGAAATATTCTAGCAAAAGATAAAAATCAAAGAAGAAATATTTTTGGAAAAGAGGAATTGGAAAAGAGATTGGATATGCTAGAAGAAAATCTCATACATATGCAGGAGCTTCTTTCTGTAGGTAGTTGGACATATGATATTCAAAAAAATGAAATATTATGTACGGAAGAAATATATAGGATATTTGAAACTACAGCAGAGTACATAGATGGAAAGTTGAATAGATTTCTTGATTTTTTTGATCCTCAGGATAGGGAATTAGTTATTAAAACATATGAAGAGGCTCTTAAGGGGAAAGAATATAACATAGAAGTTTGTGTTATCACAGCAAGAGGAAGAAAAAAATATATAAATAAAAAAGCAAGAGTATTATTTAATGAGGATAGAAATCCAATTAGGATAATAGGAACGATAGAAGATATTACAAAGAAAAAAATTCTTGAAGACAATTTAAGAGAAACAGGAAAAGACTTAAAATACTCTCAAGACATAGCAGGAATAGGTAGATTTAAATATGATGCAATAAAAGATGAAGTTTTTATATCAGAAGAAGCTTATAAGATTTGCAATATTGATCCTTTAAATATAAAAACAGATTTAGAAAGCTATTATAAAATAGTTCTAGAAGAAGATAGAAGAATTTTGGAAAAGGCAAAAGAACAATGTGTGAAAGGCCAAAAATTTAAAGTTAAAATTAGAATAAATCCAAAAGATGGAGTATTTAAATATATATTAGTTAAAGGAGAACCACAATTAGATAGGGATAATAAGGTGGTTGGAATTATAGGAATAATTCAAGATATAACAGAAAATGAATTGTTAAAAATAGATTTAGAAAAAAAGAATAGAAATTTAATTCAGGCTCAACATATATCCCAAATAGGTAGCTGGGAGCTTGATTTAAATAAAGGAATACGATATTGGTCTGAAGGAATGTTTAAAATTTATGGAATTAAAGAACATAGCAATGAGGTAAATTATGAGGAGATTTTTAAATTTGTTCATCCAGAAGACTTATATAAGATAAATAATTATTTAATAAATCCTCCTAAAGAAAGGTATACCGTAGGTGAATATCGTATTATAAGAACAGATGGGAAGATAAGAGATATATATTGTCTTACAGAAGTAGCTTTTGATGATAATGGTAAAATAGTTTCAATATGTGGAACCATACAAGATATTACAGAAATAAAAGAAATGTCAAGGAAGATAGAAGAGGAAAAAAGAATAATTGAAAGTCAAAAAAGAAGGTTTGAATTCTTAATTCAAAATTCTAATGATTGTTTAGGTATTATATCTCCTGAAGGAACTATTCTATATTCTAGCTCTGCAGTTGAAAGAATTTCTGGCTATAAAGTAGAAGAAGTATTAAATAAAAATGTATTTGATTATCTTGAGGGAGATGAAAAGATAAAATTAAAGAAAATGCTTGAGGCTGTATTAAAAAATCCAGATATTCATATGCAAGGAGAATTAATTGTTAAATCAAAGTCTAGTAAAAAAATGTGTATAGAAATTGAATTGGATAATCATATAAAAGAACCCTCTGTTGAAGGAATAGTAATAAATTGGAGGGATATTACAAAAGAAAAAGCAATATATAAGGAAATTGAATATATTGCAAATCATGATAATTTAACAAAACTTCCGAGAACTGACCTATTATTTTCCTTGATATATAAGGAGGATTATAAATGTATAGAATACTTATTATAGAAGATGATTTAGTAATAGCAAAATCGATAAAAAAGCACATAAAATCCTGGGGGTATGAAGTAGAATGTGTTACTGACTTTAAAAATGTAATTTCTGATTTTATATCTTATGATCCACAACTTGTTCTTTTAGATATTTCCCTTCCATTTTTCAATGGATTTCATTGGTGTAGTGAGATTAGAAAACTTTCTAAGGTTCCTATTATATTTATATCATCTGCATCAGATAATATGAATATAGTAATGGCTATGAATATGGGGGGAGATGATTTTATTACCAAACCCTTTGATCTTAATGTGCTTACTGCAAAGGTTATGGCTTTATTAAGACGTACTTATGATTTTGCTGGACAAACAAGTTTATTAGAACATAGAGGTGTAATACTTAATATTAGTGATGCCACTTTGATTTATAATAATGAAAAAATACAATTAACAAAGAATGAAAATAAAATACTTCATGTGCTAATAGAAAATAAGGGGAAATCTGTGACAAGGGAAGATATAATGATAAAACTTTGGGAAACAGACAGTTATGTTGATGATAATACTCTTACTGTTAATGTAACTCGTCTTCGTAAAAAGCTTCAGGATATAGGTTTAAATAATTTTATAATAACTAAAAAGGGAATAGGTTATATGGTGGAATAGTATGGATGAAAATGGTAAATTTAAATTAATAATATCTTATTTTAAGTTTCGCATTAAGGAAATAATAATATTTCTTATATTTTCTTTAATATTTACTATTATGTTTTTTCTTTATAATCTTCCTATAGAACCTTTGCTTTATGGTTTTTTATTATGTACTTTTGTTGGAATTATATATATTGGAGTAGATTTTATTAATTTTTATAATAAGCATAAATTACTCAATAATTTAAAAAGAGAAATTATTTTAAATATAGATGAGCTGCCAGAGGCAAAAAATATAATTGAAGAGGATTATAATAAATTAATTTCAATTATTCAGAAGGAAAAGATTAGAATTGCTTCTGAGGCAGATATGGCTAAAAGTGATTTAATGGATTATTATACTTTATGGGCTCACCAAATAAAAACTCCTATTGCGGCTATGAGGCTTTTACTTCAGTCGGAAGATAATGAGCAAAATTATGAACTATCAATGGAATTATTTAAAATAGAGCAGTATGTTGAATTTGTTTTACAATATTTGAGGCTTGAAAGTATGTCTTCAGATCTAGTATTAAAAGAATATAATCTTGATGATATTGTGAAACAGGCAGTAAGAAAATATGCTAAAGTCTTTATAAGAAATAGGATTAAGCTTAATTTTAATGACTTGAATTGTAGAGTGTTAACAGATGAAAAATGGCTCTTATTTGTGATAGAACAGATATTATCAAATGGTCTTAAATATACAAAAGAGGGCAGTATTTCAATATATATGGATAAGGATAGTGAAAAGACACTAGTGATTGAAGATACTGGAATTGGTATAAGGCCTGAGGATCTTCCAAGAGTTTTTGAAAGGGGATATACAGGATATAATGGGCGTTTAGATAAAAAATCTACTGGGATAGGTTTATATCTTTGCAAGAAAATTTTAAATAAACTATCTCATAATATAAAAATAGAGTCTGAAATTGATAAAGGTACTAAGGTAAAAATTGACCTTTCAACAATTAATATTAAGATTGAATAGACCTTACAAAGCTGTAAGGTTAAAAGGGGAAATGTAAGCTAAACTTATGGCTGGGCATTTCCCTTTATTGCTATAATTTGAACATGATAAGAAATGGAGGTTGTTTATTATTATGCTAGAAGTAAAAAATTTAAAAAAGATATATACTACACGATTTGGAGGAAATCAAGTTAAAGCTTTATCTGATGTTTCCTTTTCTGTAGAAGAGGGTGAATATGTTGCTGTTATGGGTGAATCTGGCTCGGGCAAAACTACATTATTAAATATCCTTGCTGCTCTAGATAAACCTACTAGTGGAGATGTAATTCTTGAAGGTAAAAGTTTAAGTTCAATTAAAGAAAGAGAGATATCAAAGTTTCGTCGTGATAATTTAGGATTTGTATTTCAGGATTTTAATTTATTAGATACATTTTCATTACAAGATAATATTTTTCTTCCCCTTGTTCTATCAGGAAAATCCTATGAGGAAATGAGCAAAAGATTAAAGCCTATAGCCAAAAAACTTGGAATTTCAGATATTCTTCATAAGTTTCCTTATGAGGTTTCAGGAGGACAAAAGCAAAGAGCTGCAGTTGCTAGGGCATTAATTACAAATCCAAAGCTTATTCTTGCAGACGAACCTACTGGAGCTTTAGACTCTCGTTCAAGTGATGACTTACTTCGCTTATTTAAAGAAATAAATAATGAAGGGCAAACAATAATCATGGTTACTCATAGCACAAAGGCAGCAAGCCATGCAAAACGTGTACTTTTTATTAAAGATGGTGAGGTATTTCACCAACTTTATAAGGTTTCTATGTCTGATGAGGAAATGTATCAAAAAATTTCTGACACTTTAACTATAATTGCAACAGGTGGTGCTAGAAATGAGTAAGATTTTTTATGCAAAACTGGCTTTAATAAATATAAAAAAGAATGGAAAGACTTATTTTCCATATATGGTTGCAGCCATTAGTACAATTATGATGTTTTATACAATGCATTTTATATCTATAAATGATGGATTAAATAATATGTCTGGAGGAGATTCATTAAAAATTATATTAGGCCTTGGGAATTATGTAATTGGTCTATTTTCTATAATTTTTCTTTTTTACACTAATAGTTTTTTAATAAAACGCCGTAAGAATGAAATTGGATTATATAATATATTAGGCATGGAGAAAAGACATATTGCTAGAGTAATGATTTGGGAAACATTTTTTGTAGGGATTTCAACTATAGTAATTGGATTATTAAGTGGAATATTAATAAGCAAATTAATGTTCTTAGTGCTTTTAAAGATTCTAACTTTTGAGGTGCCATTAGGTTTCTTTATTTCTAAAGAATCAATAGCCATTACAGTAATACTATTTGGAGCAATATTTATTTTAACTCTTCTAAATAATTTAGGGCAAATTCATTTATCTAAACCTGTTGAGCTATTAAGGGGAGGACAGGTTGGAGAAAAAGAACCTAAGACAAAATGGATTATGACAATTATAGGTGTAATTTCTCTTTCAGCAGGATATTATATTGCTCTTACTACAGAATCACCTCTTGCAGCAATATATTTGTTCTTTGTTGCAGTTATACTTGTTATTATAGGAACTTATAGTTTATTTACAGCTGCTAGTATTGCATTGTTAAAAATATTAAGAAAAAATAAGAAATTTTATTATAAAACTAATAATTTTATAAATGTATCAGGTATGATTTATCGTATGAAACAAAATGCAGTAGGTTTATCTAATATATGTATTCTTTCAACCTGTGTTCTTGTTATGCTTTCTACTACAGTATCCTTATATATTGGAATGGAAGATGTTCTTAGAAATAGGTATCCTCGTGATATTGCTGTAAGGGTAGATAATGTATCTGATGAGATGGAAGAAAAATTAGATAATATCATAATAAAAGAAGCAGAAAAACATAATATTTCTATTAAGGATATAATTAAATATAGATCTATAGAAGTTCCTATGTTTCAAAAAAATAATAGTTTTTCTTTGGCCAATAGAGATATAGGAAATTATTCTGATATAAGTTTACTAAACATAATGCCCTTAGAATCTTATAATAGTCAGGAGAATAAGTCTATAAATTTAGAAGATAATGAGGTACTTTTATATGCTTTTAGAGGAGAAATAAAAGAAGATACCGTAAATATTTTAGGTAATGAATTTAAAGTAAAAGAGCAATTAAAGGATTTTAATTCAGAAGGTATTTTATCAGCAATAGCGGCCAAAAGTTATTATATAGTCGTAAAAGACGTAGAAACTATTGAAAAGTTACTTTTTAATGTAGATATATATGGAGAAAAATTTGAAAACCTTTCTTATTTTTACGCCTTTAATACAGAAGGAGATGCTGAAAATCAAATTAATTTAATTAATGTTTTATCCAATATGATTTCAGAAGCTTCACTTTCAGGTTATGCAGAAGGACTAGAGGAATCTAGAGGAGCCTTTTTTTCCTTATATGGAGGGCTATTCTTCCTTGGTTTATTTTTAGGTTTCTTATTCATTATGGCCACTGTACTTATTATGTATTATAAGCAGGTTTCAGAGGGCTATGATGATAAGCAGCGTTTTGAAATAATGCAGAAGGTTGGATTAAGTAAGGAGGAAGTTAAAAAGTCAATTAAAAGCCAGGTTCTTATGGTATTTTTCCTACCTTTATTAATGGCAATTATTCATATTGCTTTTGCATTTAAAGTTATAACAAAATTGCTTTCAGTTTTAAATTTAACTAATGTTACATTATTCGCCTTATGTACTGTTGGAACAATTTTAGTCTTTGCAGTATTTTATGGAATTGTATATTCTCTTACTGCCAGGGTATATTATAAACTTGTGAGTTAATTTAACTTATTAATTTTGATTTATAGAGAGAGTATTTAAATGTGTTTTTAAACAATAATTGACAATTGATAATATTTATCAATTGTCAATTTTAATTTTGAATTATTTTTCTTTTATCTTATTTCTTCTTTTTCTCTTTTGCAATTTTTATAAATTGTTGAGTTCTTCCCATATTATAAGCTAACTTTATAATATCTTTTTCTTCTTTAGTCATTTCGCGGCAGTACATTTTTTCAAATTGTTGAATTAGCTTGTAATAGTCTACCTGAACCTTAGGCTTTCTTGTTTTTGCTTTTACCTGATATGGGTCATATATTTGCGGTTTAATCGAAGAACTATATATTTTTTTAAATACTTCAGCTGTATAGTGGGCATCATAAAGAGCATTATGAAATTCAAAAGTTATTGGAAGACTTAGTTCCTCTACAGCATTTTGAAGATTAAAGAGTTTTTGAATAGAAAGTCCAAAATGTTTGGAAACATAGGGCTGAATATTTATATATTTTCTAGGTAAAAGGTCAGAATTTAATTTATGATAAAAGGTATTTTTGAATAGCTCTTGAATATCAGACATACCCCAGATACAAAATACAGCATCTTTATCATTTATGAAATTTATAAAGTCTTTAAAAACTTCTGGAAAAGCTTTTTCTGAAATAAGCTGTTCAAATTTAATACCTGTTAATTCTTCTATAAAGGGGTTTATTTTTGAATAAATTGTTGGTTTAACATAACGATTAAAGTTTCCTTTATTGTTAAAATCAGCATCTAATTTTACTGCGCCAATTTGAATAATTTCAAAGGGATATTTAGATTTTTTTTCTTCTGAATTTGAGTGTTTTAAATTAGAAAAATCTTGATTAAATTCTAAATCAAAAATAATGTAGTGCATATTAGATAACCCCTTATCTTTTATACTTAAATTTATTTTTGGCTAAATTTTTAATATTATTCTATAAAGAAATAGTTAGGTTCTAGTAAATAAAATTATAAAAATGCAAGATTGGAATTATATTTAGATAAATCTGAGCTAGTTTTTTATTTTAGTAAGTATCTAACTTATAAGTACCATAATTATTAATGGACTACTACAATATAAGCTGGAAGTAATTAAAACTTTATAATAATAAAACATTTAAGAATAATATTCGTATTATTACGATTGAAATAATAAAAAATAAAAATAATATTCGACTTTTTTAAAGTTTTGTGTTATATTATTTATGCAAAGAAAATTACTAAAAATTTATATAAAAAAACTGGGGGAGGCACTATGAATAAAAAATTAACAGTATTATTGTCATCACTACTAACAGCAGCACTTTTATTAACAGGATGCGCAGGTGCAAGCAATGAAAAACAAACTGGGGGCACAACAGGAACAGAAGTTAATTCAGAAGATTTAAAAGTAGGTTTTGTTTATGTAGGACCTATAACTGATCAAGGATATGTATATGCTCATGATTTAGGTAGACAAGCAGTTGAAAAGGAACTAGGAGTTGAAACTATTTATAAGGAAAATGTGAAAGAAGATAAAGCAGAAGTTAGGGCAGCTATTGATAATTTAATTCAGCAAGGTGCTAATGTAATATTCACAACAAGTTTTGGATTTATGGATGCTACAGAAGAAGCAGCAAAAGATTATCCAGAAGTTAAGTTTTTACATTGTTCAGGTTACAAATCAAATGGAAGTAATTTTGTTAATTACTTTGGAAAAATGGAGGAGCCAAGATATTTAGCAGGTATAGCAGCAGGCCTTAAGACCAAAACAAATAAAATTGGATTTGTTGGGGCTTTTCCAATTCCGGAAGTTATTAGAGCAGTTGATGCCTTTGCTTTAGGTGTTAAATCTGTAAACCCTGATGCAGTTGTTAAAGTTACTTGGACAAATACTTGGTATGATCCAGCTAAGGAAAAAGAAGCTGCAAAAGCATTAATAGACGAAGGCGTAGATGTATTAGCACAACATCAAAATTCAGCAGCAACACAACAAGCAGCAGAAGAAGCTGGCATATATTCAATTGGATATAACCTTAGCATGAAGGAATATGCACCAAATGCATATATGACAGGAGCAGTTTGGAATTGGGGAGCTTATTATGTTGAGGCAGTTAGACAGATAAAAGAAGGTACTTGGAAAGCTGAAAATTATTTAGGCGGATTAAAAGATGGCGTTGTACAACTAGACGAGCTTAATGCAAATGTACCAGATGAAGCTAAAGCTTTAATTGATGAAGCTAAGGCTAAGATAGAAGCAGGAGAATTAAACATATTTGCAGGACCAATAAAGGACCAAAGTGGATCAATTAGGGTAAAAGAAGGGCAAGTATTAATAGATGAAGAAATGCTTCAAATTGATTATCTAATTGAAGGCGTAGAAGGCGTAATTGAACAATAGTATTAGGGGGAAAAATGAATACTAAGGGAATTAAAATCAAAAATATTACTAAGATTTTTGGAAAAGTTGTTGCCAATAAAAATGTAAATTTTGAAGTAAAACCAGGAGAAATTCATTGCCTTCTAGGAGAAAATGGTGCAGGAAAAAGTACATTAATGAGTATTCTATCAGGAGTTTATACTCCTGATAATGGCTCTATTTTTGTGGATGGTAAAAGGGTTAATTTTAATTCTCCTAGAGATTCAATAAAACATGGCATAGGAATGGTATATCAGCATTTTAAATTGGTAGAATCAATGACGGCTCTTCAAAATATTTTATTAGGAAATAGTAAGGGAATTTTTTCAAAGACTAAAGAAAAGGAAAAAGAAATTAGAGGAATAATTGATAAATACGGTTTTGATGTGGATTGAAATAAATTAGTTTGTAATATGTCAGTTGGAGAAAAGGAAAATCTTGAAATATTAAAGGTTATATATAGAGGAGCAAGAGTATTAGTACTTGATGAGCCTACAGCAGTATTTACACCTCAAGAGACAGAAAGACTGTTTTCTGTTATGAAAAAAATGAAAGAAGATGGATGTGCAATTATCTTTATAACTCATAAGTTAGATGAAGTTATGAAGGTTGCTGATAGAATTACTATCTTAAGAAAGGGAGAAACTGTAGCAACAATAAATAAAGATAAGGCTAATCCACAGATTTTAACAGAATTAATGGTAGGCAGAAAAGTTAATCTTTCAATTAATTCAGTAAAATCAAAATTAGGAAAAGAAATATTAAGAGTGAAAAATTTAAAAGTAAAAGGCAGTGAGGGATTAGAGGCAGTCAAGGGAATTTCCTTTAGTATTAGAGCAGGGGAAGTTCTTGGAGTAGCAGGAATTACAGGAAGTGGACAGAAGGAATTATGTGAGGCCATAGCAGGAATTATTCCTATAGAAGATGGTAATATATTTTTTGAAAATAAAGATATAACTAATATAGATTCAACAAAATATTTCGAAGAAGACATTAGGTTAAGTTATATCCCTGAAGATAGATTAGGTATGGGCTTAATTGGTGATATGGGAATAACTGATAATTTACTTCTTAAAAATTACAAGAAGGAAAAGGGAGTATTTTTAAATAGAAAGTCTTCTTATAATGAAGCAAACTATATAATAAAAGAATTTGAGGTTAAAACTCCAGGAATAGACTATCCAATAAGATATATGTCAGGTGGAAATATACAAAAAATATTACTAGGCAGGGAATTAAATTCTAATCCTAAATTAATAGTTATGGCTTATCCAGTTAGGGGATTAGATATAACCACTTGTTATGCAATATATGACATTATTATAAGGGAAAAGCAGAAGGGAAGTGCAATCTTATTTATTGGAGAAGATTTAGATGTATTAATGGCAATAAGCGATAGGATTATGGTTATGTATTCTGGAGAAGTAACTGGAATTATTGAAGCAGAAAATACAACAAGAGAAAGTATAGGATTAATGATGATGGGTAGGAAGGATATAGGTGAAGAATATGTCAATGAGGTTTGTTAAGCGAGGAGAAATATGTAAGAAGCAACAGGTAATTACATCAATTATTGCTGTAGTTTTATCTTTGGCTGCTTCAAGTGTATTTTTACTGGCTTTAAAACTTAACCCAATAGAAGTATATGGTGAAATGATAAGGGGGGCTCTTGGAAATAAAATAAGTTTTAGACAGACTGTTATAGAGGCAATTCCACTAGCTATAACTGGATTGGGAATAGCTGTTGCTTTCAAAATGAATTATTCTAACATTGGGGGAGAAGGACAGATTATAATGGGAGCTTTTGGAGCAGCTCTCATAGCATTAAAACTTCCTAATTTTTCACAGCCATTTATGCTTCTAATGATGTTTTTTAGTGGAATGCTCTTTGCTGGTATTTGGGCCGTTATTCCAGGATTTTTAAGAATTAAATGGAAGGTAAGTGAAGCAATAACTACTCTAATGATGAATTATATTGCTTTAAAATTTGTTGCTTACTTACAGTATGGTCCTTGGAGAGATAAAAGTGCCCTTGGCTTTCCTAAAATAGCTAACTTCGGAGAAAATGCTCTTTTACCAAAGCTTTTTAATATCAACATAGGATGGCTTATTGCTATTATTCTTTCAATTATGGTTTATATATTTTTAAATAAAAGCAAAAAAGGTTTTGAAATTTTAGTCATAGGAAAGGGAGAAAATACTGCCAAGTATGCAGGAATAAAGATAAAAAGGACTATGCTTCAAACAATTATTATAAGTGGAGTGATTTGTGGAATTGCTGGAGTAATACAGGCAGCTGGTGTTAGTGGAACCTTGTCGGTTGAAGTATCTGGAGGTGTAGGATACACTGCAATAATAATTGCCTGTCTAGCAAAACATAATCCATATATGATAGGATTAATTTCTTTTCTGTTTGCTGCTCTTGTACAAGGAGGATCTTATATTCAAACTGTTTATAGTGTTCCTGATTCAGTCGCTTTTATTATACAAGCTATGATATTATTTTTTGTGCTTGGTAGTGAGATATTTATAAATTATAGAGTTGTAATTAGAAATAGTTATAATAATAAGCAAGAGAAATCACTTGTTGAGGAGGTGGCATAAATGGAATGGATAACAAATTTTTTAGTAGCAGCAGTTGTAGCTGGAACACCTCTTTTATTTGCAACTTTAGGTGAAATAATAACAGAAAAGGCTGGTAATTTAAACCTAGGTGTAGAGGGAATGATGTTAATGGGGGCAGTAATAGGTTTTATTATAGGCTTAAAGACAGAAAATGCAATAATGGCTTTATTAGCTGCTATGGCAGCAGGAGCTTTAGGTGCTTTTATATATGCTTTTTTAACAGTGAGCTTAAAAGCTAATCAAAATGTTACTGGTCTTACTCTAACTATTTTTGGAAGTGGATTTTCAAGTTTTGTAGGTAAGTCAGTAGTTGGTCAAGTAACTCCTGATAGTATAAAGAATTTTTTTAGACCTATAGAAATACCTATATTATCGGATATTCCTATATTAGGTAAGGCTTTATTCAGCCAGGATTTATTCATATATATGGGATATCTTTGTACTATTATACTAACTATTTATTTATATAACACAAATCTAGGATTAAATTTAACTGCAGTAGGGGAGAATCCATCTGCTGCAGCTTCAGCAAGCATTAATATAGAGTTATATAAATATATTCATATCTTGCTTGGTGGAGCCTTATGTGGACTTGGTGGAGCTTATCTTTCTTTAGTATATGTTCCAGCATGGCAGGAAAATATAACTGCAGGTAGAGGATGGATTGCTGTCGCTTTAGTAGTTTTTGCAGCTTGGAGACCTAATAAGGCAATTATAGGAGCTTATTTATTTGGAGGTTTAGATATAATAAGATTTAGAATAACTAACCCTTTTATTTCAATATATTTTATGGATATGATTCCTTATGTTGTAACAATAGTTATACTTGTCTTTATTGGAATTAGGAAATCAACTAGGAATGCACCGCCAAAGTCATTGGGTATGCTATACTTTAGTGAAGAAAGATAGTATTGGAATAAGGTTTCTATATATTTCGAATAAGAACACTCCAAATTAGCCTGGAGTGTTTTTATTATATAAATCATAAATGTATATTTAAAGAAAGTTCTATTAAAATCTCAATTTAGTTATTTTTTATTAAAAAATTAAATATTATCTAGTATAAAGACTTTAATTTATAGGAGTGTGTTTTAATGTTATCTTTCTTTCTTTGTTTAGTTATTTTAATAGGTGGTTACTTTATATATGGCAAAGTTGTTGAAAGTAACTTTGGACCAGATGATAGGGAAACCCCAGCAGTTACTATGGCAGATGGAGCAGATTATGTAGTAATGCCAAATTGGAGAGTATTCCTTGTTCAGTTGCTAAATATAGCAGGATTAGGTCCTATATTTGGAGCTATAGCAGGAGCTTTATGGGGTCCTTCAGTATTTTTATGGATTACCTTTGGTACTATTCTTGCAGGAGGAGTTCATGATTATTTATCAGGCATGATGTCAATGCGTCATAATGGAATTACCGTTGGTGAAATAGTTGGTATTTATTTAGGAACTTTTATGCAAAAGGTTATGCGTATATTTTCTGTTGTATTGCTTGTTTTAGTTGGAGTTTCCTTTACGACTGGTCCAGCTGCTCTTTTAGCAATGCTTACTCCAAATGCTTTAAATTTTACTTTTTGGCTAATAGTGATACTTGTTTATTATTTTTTAGCAACATTTTTACCAGTAGATAAGATAATTGGTAAAGTTTATCCTGTTTTTGGTTTGAGTTTAATTGTTATGGCTGTAGGGGTAATTGGAGGAATTATTTTTAAGGGATATAAAATACCAGAGATTACATTTACTTCTCTTCATCCTAGTAATACTCCTATATGGCCAATGATGTTTGTATCTGTTGCTTGTGGGGCAATTTCAGGTTTTCATGCTACTCAATCTCCAATCATGGCTAGATGTATGAAATCAGAGAGAGATGGTAGAAAAATATTTTATGGTGCAATGGTAGCAGAAGGGGTCATAGCACTTATATGGGCAGCTGCAGGTGTTGCTTTTTATGGTTCAACTGGTGGTTTACAAACTGCAATTAAGGAATTAGGCGGACAAGGACCGGTTGTTTATGAAATTACTAGAGGTTTACTTGGACCAATAGGAGCAATTTTTGCTATGATAGGTGTAATTGTTTGTCCTATATCATCGGGAGATACAGCTTTTAGAAGTGCTAGACTTGTTATTGCAGATTGGTTTAAAATAGATCAAAAGAAGATTAAAAAAAGATTAGTTCTTGCAATAATTATTTTAGGTGTTGGTGCAATATTAACTCAAGTTGATGTACAAATTATATGGAGATATTTTGCATGGAGTAATCAAACTTTAGCAATGCTTGTTTTATGGGCTGGTGGAGTTTATCTTCATAAAAATGGAAAGAATGGCTGGATGGCTGCATTGCCAGCAACCTTTATGTCAGCAGTAAGTATGACTTATATTTTAATGGCTCCAGAAGGATTTGAGTTAAGTTCATCAATCTCCTATCCTATAGGAATTATTTTTGCTCTTTTATGTTTAGGTTTATATTTGCGATGTATAAAAGGTAATATTAAAAATAAATAATTAAAAAATAGCACTTTAAAAGTGCTATTTTTTAATTATTTAAAGAAGAAGGTGTAAAATTTATATTAAACTTAATTTTTTTAATTACTTCAATCAAAAATACTTGAAATATATAAAGATAAACTTTAATATATTAATATATATAATATTTTTGCAATAATTAATAGATAGGGAGAGAGGTGAATTTTAGCAGAATAAATATATTCATGCTAAGAAATATGGATAAGATTGATTTAAAATTAGTAAAATTATTACAAGAAAATTCAAGGTATTCACTTAAACATTTAGCAGAAGAAGTATATTTATCTACTCCAGCCGTTTCTTCACGTATTTTAAAATTAGAGGAAGAAGGAGTTATTACTGGTTATACTGCTCAAGTTGATTATTTGAAGTTAGGATATAATATTAAAGCCTTTATAAATTTAAAGATGACTCCCCAACAGAAACCGGAATTTTACCCTTTTATAAAAGCATGTCCTAATGTTATTGAATGTAACTGTGTAACTGGTGCTTATTCTATGCTTATAGAAGTTGCCTTCCGTACAACAATGGAACTAGATGAATTTATTGGGGTATTACAAAGATTTGGAGATACAGATACTCAAATTGTATTTTCCACCCCTGTTGAACATAGAGGAATTGATATACCTTTATAAAAAAATATATAAAATAAATTAGAATAAATACTTGCCTTATTTCACAAAATAAATTTGAGGTGATATTTATGGCTAAGGCAGGAATGAGAAGACCAAATCCAAAAGAACCACATGGTACAGAAAGCAATAAAAAATTACATATACCTAAAAATACTCAGGATCCTGTACCTGAAATTCAAGGAAAAGCAAAGGCTGGGCACGAAAAAGCAAGGCCTTTTTAGAAATTTTTTATAATAATTAGAATTTAAAGGTCCATCTATTTAAAATTATTTTTAGTAGATGGACCTTAATTACTATCTGGAAATTATAAAATTAAGTTAGTCTTCTTTCGGAGCTTCTATAGCTATTTTGGCTAATTTCATTATTCCTTCTCTTGTTTCAGTTATAGCGATAAATCTTCCTGTATGGCAGAATATAGCATCAGGAATACCAGTTACAGCCGCTAATTCTTCCCCTCTTAATCCAGCCCAGGCTTTTGGAAGCTTCTTTTTATCTATTTTATTCTCATCTCTTATAGATTGAAGGGCATAACTATCTTCTCTTGGATAAATCACATATAAAACTTCTTCCTTAGCATCAATTTCCCTAAGGGAAGAGCTGTAAGGACAGTATCTATCTAGAATTAATAATTCAGGAATAGTTCTATTTTTATAAGCTCTTAAAACATGTTCTTTAGAATCTAGCACAGAAAATTTATATTCAATAGCATTATTTAATATAGTCCTTGCAAGTTCTACAGCTTCATTAAAAGCTTCATTTTCATCTTTATCAGAATTCCAAAGAGGATTGAATTTTTCGATTATGGCACTTATATGCAGTAATGGTATTTCCGTTTTATCTATCCAAATTCCATTATCAAGGGCATCAGCACCTTCTTCAAATTTCTTTTATTTTAGTATATACCAAATTACAATTTGTTATATTGTCAATTAATTGTTAACTTATGGTTTTATGGTAATTAAATTTATTTTGTTTAAGTTGTATAATTAATATTAGGTTACATAAATAATTTTTTATATGCAAGTTTAGAATTTAGAAAAAATTAAGAAAATATTAGATAAAAACTATATAATTTATAATAAAATTAATATAGAAACTTATATAAGAAATAAAAGGGTATTTTGTTTTATAGAAGAAAGAAATATAATAAATTAATGTAAAGTAATAACATATTAATTAATATAATTCTTATAAATATATAGATTATTATATTTATTTGAGTAATAAAAATATAAAATATGGAGGAGAAAAATGTTATTAATTGAATTATTAAAGGCAGCTTTTTTAGGAATAGTTGAAGGAATAACTGAATGGCTTCCTATAAGCAGTACTGGTCACATGATTTTAGTTGAGGAATTTATTAAGTTAAATGTTTCAGATGCATTTAAAGAAATGTTTTTTGTAGTTATACAATTAGGAGCTATTTTAGCTGTAGTTCTTTTGTATTTTAACAAATTAAATCCTTTTTCATCTAATAAGTCTTCAAAAGAGATAAAATCTACTATGCAGATTTGGTATAAGGTAATTATAGGTGTATTACCAGCTGGAGTTTTAGGGGTATTGTTTGATGATTGGTTAGATGAGCACTTATATAATTATCAAACAGTTGCTATAACACTTATTATTTATGGAATTTTATTTATTATTATAGAAAATCGTAATAAAAACAAACTATCTAAAATAAATAGTTTTGAGGAGTTATCTTATGCTACTGCTTTTGGAATAGGATTGTTTCAAGTATTATCATTAATCCCTGGTACTTCACGTTCTGGAGCAACTATTCTTGGAGCAATTATTCTTGGAACTTCTCGTTATATTGCAGCAGAATATTCATTTTTTCTGTCAATTCCGGTAATGTTTGGAGCAAGTGCTCTTAAACTAATTAAATTTGGATTTGATTTCACAGGCATGGAAGTAGCTATTTTAATGGTAGGTATGATTGTTGCTTTTGTGGTTTCTATAATTGCAATAAGATTTTTAATGAAATATATTAAAAATAACGATTTTAAAGCTTTTGGCTGGTACCGTATTATATTAGGATTATTAGTTGTTGGATACTTTTTATTAGCATAATATAAATGCAGGATAGCTTTGATAAGGTGATTTTGCTTATCAAAGCTATTTTTTATTTAAAAGGGATGTGTACAAAATTAATAGCTGTGGAGAAAGGCTTTATGTTTAAGATAAATATAAAAACATTATTTATTGAGAATAAAAAATAAATAAAAAAGTTTAAAAAACATATTTACAAAATCTAATTTATATGCAATACTAATTGCAGGATAAATAAAATCTTTAAAGTGGTGCGGGACACCAGTAAGATTTGAAATATTGTGCAGTGGAAATAATATTAGCTTTTTTATGCTGCTAATTTTCGAATCTTGCTAAAAGCAAGATTTTTTTTATGATTTTTTTTATCCTTTTAAATTATTAAAATTTAGGAGGTATTAATATGACAACAAAATCAACAAACAATCAATTAATGGGCTATTTACCAGATGAAAGGCCACCATTCTTTGAACTTATCTTATTTGCACTTCAACAAATAGTGGTAATGTTTCCTGCCACAGTTCTAGTAGCATTAATTACAGGTTTCCATGTTTCAACAACAATTTTTGCTAGCGGGCTTGCAACTTTAGGATTTATATTAATTACAGGAAAGAAACTTCCATTATACTATGGTTCAAGTTTTTCATATATAGCAGCAATAGCTTCAATAATGAGTGCGGATGCTTTTGCAAGTTATACATTAAATGATAAAATTTCAATAGCTCAATTTGGAATTGTAATGTCTGGCTTTGTTTCAATAATAGCTGGATTGATAATAAATAAAAGTGGAAAGAAGTTTATTGAGAGAGTTCTTCCAGCAACAGTAACAGGAAGTATAGCAATTATTATAGGATTATCATTAGCAGCAAATGCTATGGGAAATGCAGCTGCAGTTCCTGCAGGAGTTGCTGAAGCAGATCAAGCTATGGCAGCAGGTTATGCTTGGGTAATAGCTTTAGTAACATTATTATCAACTATAATATACTCAGTTTATCTAAAGGGTAAACTTAGTCAGCTTCCAATTCTATTTGGACTTCTAACAGGATATTTAACAGCTTTAGTAATAGGATCAATAACAGGAATAC
Source organism: Caproiciproducens sp. MSJ-32 (assembly GCF_018918055.1). Lineage (GTDB taxonomy): Bacteria > Bacillota > Clostridia > Clostridiales > Clostridiaceae > Clostridium. Next base: position 19,112 of record NZ_JAHLPS010000058.1, on the reverse strand, counting down.
CATTTGTGAATTTTAATACAGTAGAAACAAATAGCATTTTTAGTATTCCAATATTCACATTCCCTAAACCATCATGGGAAGCTTTAATTGCAATAATGCCTATAGCAATAGCAACTATACCTGAATCAACTGCCCATGTATATCAATTACACACCTATGTTAATGATTTAGCTAAGAAAAAGGGTTCTAAAAAGGTATATGAAATTGAAGATAAACTAGGTTTAAACTTAATTGGTGATGGTATGGGAGATATAATCTCAGGCTTAATTGGTGGACCAGCTGGTACAAACTATGGTGAAAATATTAGTACAATGGCGATATCAAAGAATTTCTCTGTACCAGTTTTAATGGCAGCAGCAGTGATAACAATGATTATTTCATGCTTTACACCATTAATAAATGTAATTTATTCTATACCAACATCAGTAATTGGAGGGCTTTCAGTATATCTTTATGGAGTTATAGGAGCACAAGGAATAACAATCATGATGGATAAGAAAGTAGATATGTTTAGCTCTAAGAACTTAGCTGTTATAGCAGTAATATTAATTGTAGGACTAGGTGGAAACTATGCCTTTGAAGGTGGAATGATACCAATGTTCGGAATACAACTTCCAGCTTTAGCAACAGCTGCTGTTGTGGGAATAGTTTTAAATCTTATTTTATCAATTGGCAATAAAGAAGAAGTTACGGTTAATGAAGAAATTAATGAAGTTAATGAAGGGGTACAAGCTGATTTAGCATAAAAAAATTAAAGAGAAGCAATAGGATAAATATAAGGGGATATTAAAGAGAATAAATAGGGCTAATAATAGACTATATAGAGGTTTTAATATAATATGGAGGGCTGCCTAAGCAGTCCTTTTATATTTTGTGCCCATCATAAAGATTTATATCCAAAAGGAAATGAGTATCAAGGAATAGATAGTGAATTATTAATAGGAAGGGAAATTGGTAATGATTTTTCAGGAAAAGACGGGTTTAGTATGTATCATGGTAAGTTAGTTCCAGGATTTCCTGTACATCCTCACAGAGGATTCGAAACTATAACTATAGTTCTTGATGGATATGTAGATCATTTTGATTCAAAAGGATCTTATGGACGTTATGGTAATGGTGATGTACAATGGTTAACAACAGGATCAGGATGTCAGCATACAGAAATGTTTCCTCTTGTTAACGAAAATAAAGAGAATCCGGTAGAGTTGTTTCAAATATGGATTAATCTCCCATCAAAAAATAAATTTGTAGAAGCTGATTATAAGATGTTATGGGCTGAAGATATTCCGGTAATAGATATTAGAAATGAAAAGGGGAGAAAAACCAATATCAGGCTAATTACTGGCAAATTAGAAGGAAGAGAAAGTTTAGAGCCAAATAAAAATTCATGGGCAGCAGATAAAAATAATAATGTAGGAATATATTTGATAAAAATGGAATCAGAAGTATCTATGACATTGCCAGCTGTTTCAGAAACATTAATAAGAAACTTGTATTTTTATCAAGGAGAAGGCAAGCTTATTATTGAAGGGAATGCTATCGAAGCATCAACTCGTATAAAGCTAGCTGGAAATGAAGAAATTTCAATAGTTAATGGAGAAAAAGAGGATTATTTTATAGTTTTAGAAGGAGAGCCAATAAAGGAGCCTGTAGTACAATATGGACCTTTTGTTATGAATACCAAGGAGGAAATATACCAAGCCTTTGCAGATTATCAAGAAACCCAATTTGGCGGCTGGCCTTATGATAGAGAAGATCCTGTTAATAAACGAACTTCAGGAAGGTTTGCTCATTATGCTGATGGAAGGGAAGAAAAAAGATATGATGAAAGTAGTAAGGGTTAAAGATATAATAATTGGTGAAGGAATGCCCAAAATTGCTGTACCTATTGTAGGAAGAAATATTACTGAAATTATAGAAGAAGTTAAAGAACTAAAAAAAATAGATTTTGATATTGCAGAATGGAGAGCAGATTTTTTTGAAAATGCAACTGATATAAGTAAGGATATAGAGGTTTTAGAGAAAATTAGGGAAATTATTCCAAAGAGAGTTATTTTATTTACTTTCCGTAGTTTTGATGAAGGCGGGGCAAGAGAAATTGATGAAGAGCTATATTTTGAATTAAATAAAAGGGTATCTGAGACAAAACTTGTTGATATTATAGATCTTGAATTATTTAAAGATCATAATAAGATAAGAGAATTAATTGATTCAGTTCATAAAAATAAGCTGCTTGTAATTATCTCTAATCATGATTTTGAGAAGACACCAGAAAAAGATGAAATAGTAAAGCGTCTTTGTAAGGCTGTTGAATTAGGAGCAGATATTCCTAAAATTGCAGTTATGCCTAATTCAGCTGAAGATGTAATTACATTATTAGATGCAACGCGTATTGCAAAAGAAAAGTATATAAAAGGTCCAATTATAACAATGTCAATGACAGGAAAGGGGATAATTAGTAGATTATCTGGAGAATTATTTGGATCCGCAATTACTTTTGGTTCAGCTAAAAAGGCATCTGCTCCAGGACAAATTTCTGTAAAGGAGCTGCGTAAAGTTTTAAATATATTGCATACTAATATGTAATAAATATATTATAAAAATAATAGTAATAAAAATATTTTTGATTATTAGTATTATTATGTAACAACAGATTAATAATAACATATTATAAAATTAAATATAAAAAATATTCATTTGTGTACAAGCAATTATCATGAATAACAAATACTTTTATTACAAAAAATAAATTAGAAAAAAGTATTGACAAGCATAATAAAAGCCTGTACACTAAAGACATAAAATTTACAATTGAATATAAGGCCTCACTTTTACAGGTGAGGTAGAGGCGCAATATTTAACAGTCTTTAGTGGAGTTCGAGAAAACGTTGAAGCTAAGGAGAAGGAAATATTGCCGAAGTGTATAATATTTCTCGGTATTATATGCTGGGCTTACAGTTAATAGCTGTAAGACTGTCTCAATAAACAACCCGGTTTATTGAGTTGTGCTATCTCAAATGGGAAAAGATGGGGATGAAGGTGAAGTATATCTATATGCCTGAGTCTATCTCGGGCATTTTTATTTAACTAAATCTCCTGAATTCTTAGATAGCGCAATCCTGACTTTAGGGATTGGCATTTTTTATTTTAAGAAAAAATTAAAAAAGGAGAGATTATTATGAAAAAAAGACTATCAGTACTAGTATCATTAGCATTAACAGCTATGTTAGCATTAACAGGCTGTGCATCAGCAAACAATGAAAAGACAGAAGAAAGCAATTTATTTAGAGTGGGAATGGAAGCAGGATATCCACCATTTAACTGGACACAAGGTGATGATTCAAATGGAGCAGTAGCAATTGAAGGAAGTTCAGAATATGCAGGTGGATATGACGTTGAAATAGCTAAAAGAATAGCAGAAGGCTTAGGAAAGGAATTAGTTATTGTTAAAACTGAATGGGATGGATTAGTTCCAGCTTTAACTTCAGGTAAAATAGATGCAATTATCGCAGGCATGTCACCAACGGCAGAGCGTAAAGAATCAATAGATTTTTCAGATAATTATTATAATTCACAATTAGTTCTAGTTGTTAAAAATAATGGACCATATGCTAATGCTAAAACTTTAGCAGATTTTAAGGGAGCAAAAGTTACTGCACAATTAAATACTTTTCACTATTCAGTAATAGATCAAATTGAAGGTGTAAATAAACAAGAAGCTATGGATAACTTTCCAGCAATGAGAGTTGCTCTTGAATCAGGAGTAATTGATGCTTATGTATCAGAAAGACCTGAAGCTGTAAGTGCACAAGCTGCTAATTCAAACTTTAAAATGATAGAGCTTACAGATGGTTTTGAAACAAATCCAGAGGACACAGCAATTGCGGTTGGATTAAAGAAGAATAGTGAATTAACTGAAAAGATAAATGAAATTTTAGCAGGTATTTCAGCAGAAGAACAAACAGAAATAATGGATAATGCTATTAAAAATCAACCAGCAGCTCAATAATTTACTTTGAATGGGTTATCTTTTAGCCCATTCAATTTTATTAATTTAGAGATTTTAGGAGGCTAATAATGAGTATTGAATCAATAGTAAAAATAGTTCAAGAAAATTGGCCAATGTTTCTTCGTGGAGCATGGGTAACAATTTATATTTCAATAATTGGTACTTTAATTGGTACTTTAATTGGACTATTAGTAGGAGTAATAAGAACTATACCAGTTCCTGAAAGGGGAATAAAAAAGGTATTTCTTAAAGTTATAAATGTTATTCTTTCTATTTATATAGAGTTTTTTAGAGGAACTCCTATGATAGTACAATCAATGGTTATTTATTATGGATCAGCTCAGTTTTTAGGAATAGATATAAATAGAATAGTAGCAGCGTTATTTATAGTTTCTATTAACACAGGAGCTTATATGTCAGAGATTGTTAGAGGAGGAATTGTTTCTATAGATAAAGGACAATTCGAGGCAGCTCAAGCAATTGGAATGAGCCATGCTCAAACAATGTTCAATGTAATTTTACCACAAGTAATCCGTAATATTTTACCAGCAACAGGTAATGAATTTGTAGTTAATATAAAAGATACTTCAGTGCTTAATGTAATTTCTGTTTCGGAATTATTCTTCCAGACTAAGTCAATAGCAGGTAATAATTTTAAATATTTTGAATCCTTCTCTGTTGCATGTATTATCTACTTGATCTTAACTTTTACAATAACAAGAATTTTAAGATTTATAGAAAGAAAGTTAGATGGGCCTGAAAATTATATTATACCTGGTAATCAAATGCAGGTAAAAACTCCAGAAATTGTAGCAGATAAATAATAAGTTGGAAAGGAGGAAGTTGGAGATGGAAAAAATAATAGAAATCAAACACTTAAGTAAAAATTTTGGAGATCATGAAGTATTAAAAGATATTGATTTTTCAGTAAATAAAGGGGAAGTTGTTTGTATAATAGGTTCTTCAGGATCAGGTAAGTCAACTCTTCTTCGCTGCATTAATCTTCTAGAAAAGCCAACTGGTGGAGAGATAATTTATAAGGGAGAAAATATATTGGATGATAAACATGATATTCGTAAATATCGTACAAAGTTAGGCATGGTTTTTCAGCAATTTAATTTATTTAATAATCATAATGTCTTAAGTAATTGTGTTGTTGGACAAATGAAAGTTTTAAAGCGTTCTAAAGAAGAAGCTGAAAAAATAGCAATGAAATATTTAAAAGTAGTTGGAATGGAAAAGTATATTAATGCTAAGCCTAAGCAGCTTTCAGGAGGGCAAAAACAACGTGTTGCTATTGCAAGAGCCCTTTCGATGGAACCAGATGTTATTCTTTTTGATGAGCCAACTTCAGCTTTAGATCCAGAAATGGTAGGAGAAGTTCTTAAAGTTATGAAAGAACTTGCAGAAACAGGTCTTACAATGTTAGTTGTAACTCATGAAATGGAATTTGCAAGAGAGGTATCTGATCGTGTAGTATTTATGGATAAGGGAGTTATAGAAGAGGAAGGAACTCCAGAACAAATATTCAATAATCCAACTAAGGAACGTACACGTGAATTCTTAAAAAGAACACTAGAAAAACTTTAACTTGTAAAAGTTAAAGTTTTTCTGTTTTTATAGGGATTAATATAATTTCTTTAATAATCTAATATAATGATTAGCTTCTCTAAGAACATGATCAGCTAGAAGAGGAGAGATAATAGCTTTAATTTTACAATTCAATAGACCTTCTACCCCTTCTTCTTTAAATTTTTTAATTTCTTTTGCAGCCTCTAATGATTTAGCTGTAACTTCTTTTAGAAGTTTTTTAGAGTCATTTATTTTATTTGCTTCCTTTCTTAAAGTTTCAAATTTATTTCCAAAATTATTAGCTAAATTAAATAAATCAATTTCAGTTGGATCTAATAAACCTCTAATAAAGAAAGAATGGTCAGACATTATTTTATTCCAAAAAGCTTCTTGAGCAGCAGGCTTTAAGTTGATACTAATTTCAACCCCATTTTGTAATCTTGTTAATAATTCCTTATAAGCTATGGCTTCATAAAGAAGATGTTTTAAAAATTCTGGATAAGCATTAATAAATAGTCTGCAGGATAATACTTCCTTTAAAAGTATCTGCTTGAATTGTATAAGCATTGAAAGAGTTCTTATTATGTTTTCATTTAGTACAAAAATTTCATCTGTTAAATTTGATAAAGCCTTATTATTTACCGCTGATAAAGAAAGTTCTCTGGAACTTATAGATGTATCAATTAAAATTCCAGTAGCCATTTGAGTAGCTTTTTCAGCATCTATTGTATATTTAGTTATAAGTTCATTTGAGTTTATCACAGTTGAAGGAAGAAGTCCATCGGCTAATGTTACTGCATGAGATAGTAGGTGAGAAAATTCATTTTTAAAGGATTCTGCTTGGTTAATTAAGTTTTTGTCTTTAGGTAAGAATACTGCTTCTAATTTATTATTTAAACTATTATTAATATATTCAAATATGCAATTTTTGATATAAGAAAAGTTTAACAAGATATTATGAAAGGGCAGTGTAATATTTTTGCACTGCCCTATATTTTAAAATAAAATTATAATACTAGCATTTATCAACATATTCAGCTTCAACTTTAATTGTCAAATCAACAGCATGGCAAACTTTATTCTTTGGAAGATCAAATTTTACTTCTTTCTTAAATACGCCACAGCCCTTATCAGAACATGATTTCTTGTTTTTACGCAATATTGCCTTAAATTCTTTAGTTTCAATTACTTTTCCACATTTATCTAATAAGGCAACTTTTACCTTGAATTTTCTATTAAAGCAAACATTTTTTAGAACTATTTTTGCCTTTAAGTCTCTTTCTAAGCAATTACTTAAATCTACAGGTTCAGTATCTACAACTTTATATAATTCACAAGGATTAAAGTGGATTTTTGTACAAGATTTACATTTATCCTTATCTTTGTCATAATTATCTTCATAATAATCCCAGTCATAATCTCTATCGTCATATCCACATGAATATTCATAATTGACCATATTGTATCTTCTCATATTATCCATATTATCGTTCCTCCCAATAATAAATTATTATCATTTGTTGTTTGGCCTTTATTCTATATATTGAATTCTTATATATAGATTCTTAACATATAAAAACGTTTAGTAAATTCAATCTATATATAAAGAACTTTAAATTATTAGAATAAAGGATTATTGTTTTATCTACAATCATATTATGCTTTGGCTATGATATGTGTTACAGCTTTATTAAAATGATTTAATTAATAATAAAATAAGTTCATATTTTCACATTTAAACAGAAAAGAAAGATTATAGTAAACGGTTAAAGAAAAAAATATAAATATATATAATTAAATTATAAGAAGGAGTGATAAGTATGGAGCTTAATAAGGAATGTATGGAGATACTTCAATATATGATTAATAAGGACAATTATATAAAAGTTGAAGAATTAGCAAAAAAATATAATCTTACAGATAGAGCTATAAGATACAAGATAGATAAAATAGAAAGATTTTTAATTAGAAGTGGATTTGGATATTTTGATAAAAAGTATGGAAAAGGTATTAGAGTAACTAATAGTAAAGAACTTAAAGTTTATATAGATAAGTTTGTATCAGAAGACACTCCATATAAATATGCATATTCAAAAGAAGAAAGAGAGTTATTTATAACTTTAAAACTTCTTCAGGCAAATGATAATATGAAACTTAAATATTTTGAAGAAAAGCTTTGTATTTCTAAAAATACTCTTTTAAAGGCAATTGATAATATAGAGGAATTTTTAAGCAGATATAATCTTAAATTAATAAGAAAATCTAAAGTAGGACTTTATGTTGAAGGTAATGAAAATTATAAAAGAAAGGCAATATTGGATATTATATCTCAAAGTGTTTCGGCTGAGGATTTTGTGAAATATGTTTCTAAAAAATCAAGTGAATCTAAAATTAATAAACTTCAATTTGATACTTTATTTGCTGACATAGATATAGATTTTATTGATAGTTTAGTAAAAGAAGCTGAAAAAAAATTAAAAAGAGAGTTTAGTGATGAAGCATACGGAGGGTTAATGACCCATTTAGCAATTATGATAAAAAGAGTTCAAATAGATAAGGTTATAAATAAATTTGAATTTAATAATGATTTTGTAGAAAATACCTTGGAATATGAAGTTGCATTAGAAATTATTAAGAAAATAGAAGATAAATATAAAATAGAAGTTCCAAAAGATGAGATTTCTTATATAGTAATTCATCTTTTAGGAGCTAAAGTTGTTAATAATAGCTATCAAGTTGATATGAGGGAAGATAATAAACTTTTGCATATCATAGATTTTATGACTAAATATATAGAGTCTTATTACAAAATTAATTTAGAAGAAGAAAGGGAATCTTTATATCAGGGTTTATTACTACATTTGAGGCCAAGCTTATATAGGATAAAATATGGTTCTAAAATTGTAAATCCACTTATTGAAAGAATAAAATCTGAGCAATCTCAATTATTTAAAGTAGTAACTTTAGCCTGCAAATATCTTGAGGAGTATATAAATAGTGAATTAGGAGAGCATGAAATATCATATATAGTACTTCATTATGCAGCAGCAATTGCTAGATATAAACAAAAAAATAATAGAAAAGCAAGAGTAATAGTTGTTTGTGGCTCAGGAGTAGGATCATCTAAATTAATTGCATCTAAGATTATAGAAAAATTTAATGTAGAAATATTAGGCACTTATGCTAGTAGAAGTATTACAAGTGAAATGAAAAATAATTGTGATTTTATTATAAGTACTTTAGACATTCCTAGTTTAAATAAAGATGAATATATTAAAGTCTCTCCATTAATTACAAATGAAGATTTAAGGAAAATTGAGAAATATATTATACCTATCGCAAAAGCAAAAAAAGATAGTGGGGAAATTTCCTTGCTTAATAGGATTTTAGATAAAGTTAGAAAGTATTGCAAAATTAGTAATGAAGAGCAATTACGATATGAAATATTATATGAAATTAAAAAACGAGAAGACATAGATGAAGAAATAGATAATGATTTTAAAGAAAAGTATTTTTTAAGAGATTTTATAAAAAGAGAAAATATTGAATTAAAAGTAAACTGCAAGGATTGGAAAGATGCTATATCTAAAGGGGTAGATATTTTAATAAGAAAAAATAATGTAACAGAAGCATATAAGAGTGAAATAATTAAAAAATTAGAAGAACTTGGACCATATATGGTTATAGCTCCAGGAATATGCTTATCTCATATTGATATGGTAGATGAAATTGATAAAACATCAATGAGCCTTATAAATTTGAAATATCCAGTTAAATTCAATAGTGAGTTTAATGATCCTGTAAGGTTGATTTTAACCTTTGCATCTAAGGATAAAGAATCTCATCTTAATGCTTTGTTGGGATTTATGAATTTAATAAATAATCCTGAGGACAGAAATAAATTGTTTTTTGCCTCATCTAAAGATGAAGTTATAGATGTAATTAAAAAATATTAATAAAAGTCTATTAAAGGAGGAAGAAGTTATGAAAAAGCAAGAAATTAGTTTTCTTGAAGAAAAATGTAAAGAAGTGAGAAGACTTATATTAAAAGAAATTCATAGTATTGGAAAGGGTCATTATGGTGGTTCTCTTTCAATAGTAGAAGCTCTAGTTCTTCTTTATAATAAAGAAATGAATATTAATGTAGAAAATCCTAAAATGGAAGGAAGAGATAGATTAGTTTTATCTAAGGGACATGCAGGCCCAGCTCTTTATGCAGTATTAGCAGATAAAGGATATATATCAAAAGAAGAATTATTAACATTAAATAAGGGAAATACCAATTTACCAAGTCATTGCGATATGAATAAAACTAATGGAGTAGATATGACAACAGGATCTTTAGGACAAGGAATAAGTTGTGCTGTTGGTATGGCAAAGGCCTCCAAGATAAAGAAAGATAATGCATATATTTATTGTATTGTAGGAGATGGAGAATGTGATGAAGGAGAGGTTTGGGAAGCAGCATTGGCGGCTAGTTCTTTTAATCTAAATAATTTAATTGTTTTTGTTGATTATAATAAAATGCAACTGGATGGGAAGCTAGAAGATATAATAAGAATGGATAATATGGATAAAAAGTGGGAGGCTTTTGGGTTTTTTGTTCAAAATATTAAAAATGGCCACGATATAGAGGAAATTCATGAAGCAATAGAAAAAGGTAAAAAGCAGGATAAGCCAGTTGCAATTATATTAAATACAGTAAAAGGAAAAGGCATATCTTTAATTGAAAGTGCAGGATATAAAAATCATAGTATGGGATTAACTGATGAGCAATTTAAAAAAGCATTAGAAGAGTTGAAATAGGAGGATAAAACTATGGAAATGAGAAAAGTCTTATGTAGTGTTATGGAAGAATTAATGCATAAAGATGAGAATATAGTATTTATGGATGCAGATTTAGCAGAAGCTAATGGGACAATGCCACTAAGAGATATTTTCCCAGAAAGAGCTTTTGATGTTGGAATAAGTGAACAAAATATGGCAGGAATGGCCGCTGGGATGAGTGCTTATGGAATGAAACCATATATTTGCACATTTACTCCATTTGCATCAAGGAGAATATGTGACCAAATAGCAATTTCTATGGCTTATGCAAAACAAAATGTGAAAATTATAGCAACGGATGCTGGTATAGCAGCTGAAACAAATGGTGGAACTCATATGAGTTTTGAAGATATTGGAGTATTAAGAAGTATTCCAAGTATCACTATTATAGATGTTGTCGATGAATTTCAATTAAGAGAAGTACTATATAAAACTGTTGATTATAAAGGAGTTGTTTATATAAGAATAGTTAGAAAAGAGACTGCAAAAGTTTTTGATGAAAATTATAAGTTTAATTTATTAAAGGCTGATGTTTTAAAAGAAGGAAAAGATATAACTATCTTTTCAACAGGTATAATGACTGGCTTTGCAGTAGAAGCCGCAGCTATTCTAAAAGAACAAGGTATAGATGCTGAGGTTATTTCTGTTCATACTATTAAACCGATAGATAGAGAAACAATAGTAAATTCTCTTAAGAAAACTAAAAAAGCAGTTACAATTGAAAATCATAATGTAATAGGTGGATTATATAGCGCTATTGCAGAAGTTTCATGTAGTGAATCTCCAAGTTATATAAGGGCATTAGGAGTACAAGATCATTTTGGTGAAGTTGGAAATATGAAATTTTTAAGAGAAAAATATAAAATGGCTACTGAAGATATAGTTGATGAATGTAAAAAGATGTTGGGTTTTTAAATTTTAAATTAATATAAAGTTCAATTTTTCAAAATTTATTTGAATGTAATAGTGCTGTAAACATATTCATTGTTAGGATGGAAGTTAATATAATAAAAATATGCAGAAGGTCAAAGAAATGGGAGATATGAATATATGTTAATAGATATACTAAGAGAAGAACTAATAAAATTAAATGTAAAATGTAATGATTGGAAGGAGGCGATAGAGGAAGGTGCTTATTTATTAGAAAAGGAAGGCATAGTAAATAAAAATTATAAAGAAGCAATAATAAATAATTTTTATGAATTAGGACCATATATGGTAATAGCCCCAGGAATTGTATTATCCCATGCAAGACCGGAAGCTGGAGTAAATAAGAATGGAATTAGTATTCTGACATTAGAGAGTCCTATAGAATTTGGAAGTGAGTTGAATGATCCAGTTAAATTAATAATTACGCTAGCAGCCAAGGATAATACAAGTCATTTAAGTTCTTTATCGAAATTAATGGAGATTCTAATGAATAGTGATGATTTAAACTCTATAATTAATGCTAAAACAGTTCAAGAAGTAGTAAAAATTATTGAAAAGTATAGTTAGGAGGAATGTATTATGAAAATTTTAGTTTGTTGCGGATCAGGATTAGGAAGCAGTTTTATGATTGAAATGAATATTAAAAATGTATTGAAATCTTTAGGAATAAATGGAGTAACTGTTGAACATTCAGACTTGTCATCAGCAAAAGGCATTAAGGCAGATGTTTATGTGGGTACAAGAGATATAGCTGTTAGACTTGAAGGATTAGGTGGAGAGGTGGTATCTCTAAATAATATGATAGATAAAAAAGAACTAGAAGATAAGTTAGTAGAAGTATTAAAAAAATTAAATTATATTTAAATATAAAAATTATTAATTAATAGGGGGATAAAATATGTTAGATTTTATAGTTGATATACTTAGTGAACCATCTGTGTTGGTTGGATTAGTTGCACTTATAGGATTAATATTACAGAGGAAGTCTATTACTGATTGTATTACAGGAACAGTTAAAACAATAATGGGATTTTTAGTTTTAAGCGGTGGAGCTGCATTAGTACAAGGAGCACTTGGTCATTTTGGAAATATGTTTGAATATGGATTTGGAATGACTGGTATAGTTCCAAATAACGAAGCAATAGTAAGTGTTGCTCTTAATGATTTAGGAAGAGAAACAGCTTTAATTATGGCTTTAGGTATGGTAGTTAATATTTTAATTGCAAGATTTACAAAGATGAAATATATATTTTTAACAGGTCACCATTCTTTATATATGGCTTGTATGTTAGCAGCTATTTTATTTGCAGGAGGAATTAAAGGAACAGCTGCAATAGTTATAGGTGCATTATTATTAGGATTCATTATGGCGGCAATGCCTGCAATGATTCAACCTTTTATGAAAAAGCTTACTGGATCAGATGATGTTGCATTCGGACACTTTGGTACTTTTGGATATGTTGTATCAGCATTAGTTGGAAAAGTTGTTGGTAAAAATTCTAAATCAACAGAAGAAATAAATTTTCCACAAGGTTTGACATTTTTAAGAGATACATCAGTTGCAATTTCCTTAACTATGCTAGTTTTATTTTTAGTCGTAGCAATAGCAGCTGGCCCAGAATATGTAGCAGAAATTAGTGGTGGACAAAACTTTTTAGTATTTTCTCTAATTCAAGCTATAACATTTGCTGGTGGAGTTTATGTTATATTAGCTGGTGTTAGATTAATTCTTGCAGAAATAGTTCCAGCATTTAGAGGAATTGCTATGAAGTTAGTTCCTAATGCTAAACCTGCTTTAGATTGTCCTGTTGTTTTCCCTTATGCACCAAATGCAGTTTTAATAGGGTTCTTATCAAGCTTTGTTGGTGGTATTGTTGGATTATTTATATTATTAGCATTAGGTGCGCCAGCAATTTTACCAGGGGTTGTTCCTCATTTCTTCTGTGGAGCTACTGCAGGTGTATTTGGTAATACTACAGGTGGTAGAAGAGGAGCTATAATAGGAGCTTTTGTTCATGGATTATTAATAACATTCTTACCAGCATTATTGATGCCAGTATTAGGAAATCTTGGATTTGCGGGTTCAACATTTAGTGATGCAGACTTTGGAGTATTTGGAATATTAATAGGAAAAATATTAACATTATTCCAATAATGCTGTTTTAACTTAGGAGGTAAATTATGAAGTTATTTTTAGATACAGCAATAGTTGATGATATAAAAAGAGCTAATGATATGGGAGTAATTAGTGGAGTTACAACAAATCCTACTCTTATAGCTAGGTCAGGAAGAGATTTTATAGAAGTAATAAAAGAAATTACATCTATTGTAGATGGACCTATAAGTGCAGAAGTTATGGGAAAGACTGCAGAAGAAATGATAATGGAAGGATTGGAACTTTCAAAAATTCATGATAATATAGTTATTAAAATTCCTATGTGTGAAGAAGGTTTAAAGGCTACAAAAGAATTAAGTAAAAAAGGAATAAAGGTAAATGTAACACTTATCTTTTCATCAGGACAAGCTTTATTAGCTGCAAGAGCAGGTGCTAGCTTTGTAAGTCCATTCTTAGGAAGACTTGACGATATTGGATTTGATGGAATGTATTTAATAGAAGAAGTTTCTAAAATTTTTAAAGCTCAAGGAATTAAAACTGAAATAATAGCAGCAAGTATAAGAAATCCAATTCATGTTTCAAAAGCAGCTATGCTTGGCGCAGATATTGCCACAATTCCTATGTCAGTATTAAATCAAATGATGAAACATCCTCTTACTGATTCAGGAATTGCAAAATTTATTGCTGATTGGAACAGTGTAAACAATATATAAAATTAAACAAGAATCTACATTATAGAACAATAAAACAATGTCTATATGTAGATTCTTTTTTATATAAATAGAACAAATAAAGATTCAGCTAACACTATTATAAATAATTTATTATATATAAATAATCTTTCGACTAAGTATACACAAATCACTACTCATAATAGTACTTCGCTCCACCATATAAGATATTTACACAACCTTATTTAACCTCACAGCCAAATAAGATCATTACAACACCTTATATGATGTTATCTCAACTATATATGATAGATTGGAGTATTATTATAGTAAAAGAATATTAATAAATCTTCGACCATAATAACACTTTTCTCCACCATATATAATCTACTAAAAGGAACCAAATCATTCTTCTGGAGCCAAGAATAGTTTAGTTCGTGATGAATCTTTATTTGTTCTACAATAATATTTTCACCAAATTTATTATTAGTATTCTGGTAATTTATTCTTATGAATGATATTATTTATATAGAGATATAATATTTTAGAATATTATAATCTTATTTTTAAAATTATGGGACAGGAGGATTTATGATGAAATTTTTTTTAGACACAGCTAATATTAATGATATCAGGGAAATTAATAGCTTAGGTGTTATAGCAGGCGTAACTACAAATCCATCATTAATTGCAAAAGAAAAGAAGGATTTATTTGAAACTCTAAAGGAAATAGCTTCAATAGTAGATGGCCCAATAAGTGGTGAAGTTATTAGTTTAGATTATGAGAATATGATAAAGGAAGCAGAAAATTTAGCAGCTATTCATCCTAATATAGTAGTGAAAATACCTATGACTTACGATGGATTGAAATCGGTTTCCTATTTATCTAAAAAAGGAATAAAAACAAATGTTACTTTAATTTTTTCAGCAGCACAAGCATTGCTTGCAGCTAGAGCAGGAGCTGCTTATGTTTCACCATTCTTAGGAAGATTAGACGATATTGGTTCTAATGGCTTAATGTTAATTAAAGATGTTAGTGAGATATTTAATATTCATGGAATAAAAACAGAAATAATTGCAGCATCAATTAGAAATCCAATTCATGTAATTGAGGCTGCAAAATTAGGAGCACATATAGGAACAGTTCCTCCATCAGTAATAAGAACTTTATTAAAGCATCCATTAACTGATATAGGAATAGAGAAGTTTATGGCAGATTGGAAATCTGTTAATAACTAGAAAGTTAAATTAAAAGGCTGAAAAATCAGCCTTTTAATTTTATCTAAAAGCTTCATAGCATATTCTAATATCTTATTGGAAAAATAATTTAAAAGATAAAATTATTATTTTACAAAAGATAAAGGAGCTGCTATGAATATAATAGATTTTTATAATAGTTTAGCTAGAGTCAATTCCAAGGAAGTTATAGAAAGATTTTTATTATTTCATAGTTCTTTGGTTATTTCTGGAATAAAGCCTTCTGTAACAATTACCATTAAGAAAAATAAAGAAGATTTTTATGAAAGCTGGATTAAATATGGGAATGAATTTTTAAATAAATTAAATTTAGAATATATAATTTTAAGAGAAAATGATAGTTCTATAATATTATTAATTTTTAATAGAAAAATTTTAAAAAATCATCTTTTTCAAGAGAGTAACATTAAATTTTTAAAGAGAATTGGCTATAGTGAAAATAGGGATTTAAACTATTATTTGAGAAAGTTAAAGAATAGATATAAGAAATATAATTGCCCTAATGAATTAGGAATTTTTCTTGGAATACCAGTTGCTGATGTTATTGATTTTATAGAAAATAATAAAAAATGTTTAGGGATTGGCTACTGGAAAATATATAATGATTATGATACAGCAATTAAAATTTTTAAAAAATATGATGAAGTAAGAAATAAAACAATAAATGATATAATAAAGGGGATTCCTTTAGAAAAAATAATAAAAAATATTAGTGTATTATAATTTTCATAAGAAGAATGGTATGATAAATAAAGAAAGAGAACATCAAATTGTTTTGAAAAGATATATTAATGAAAATGATTATAAAATAATTAATGAATTGCAGGAACTTTGCATTAAAGAAGATAAGGTAAATTTAAAGTTAGAGTTAGATTATAAGCTTAAGCTTCCTAAAAACTATGAAAAATCTTTTAAAGAAACTAATGAATATTTATATTATATTAATGATAAATTAGCAGCTTATCTTGGTATTTCAAGCTTTGACGGAAATACAGCTGAAATAAATGGAATGGTTCATCCTGTGTGGAGAAGAAGGGGAATATTTACTAAGCTATGTTCTTTAGCTATTGAGGAAAGTATAAGAAGAAAGCAAAGCTTTTATAACAGGTTTTGGAATAACTCCTGAATTTAGAGCTAGAGGGTATGGAAGACAAGCCTTATCTACAATTCTAAATTTACTTAATAAGGAAGATATATTTTGGGCTGAATTAGATGTAGAAGTTAAAAATAAAGGAGCTCTTAAATTATATACTTCCTGCGGTTTTAAAGAAGAGTCTATTATGAATTATTATGAATATAGGGGTTAGACTATAGAGCTTTGAGTAAAAATTAATATATCCTCCGAAAAAAATCATTCCTTTTTCTAAGGTATAAAAGATAATAATTTACACAAGATAATATAGGAGGTGTTTTTATTATGAATTTTACATTAACTCAAAAGGAAAGAATGCTACTTGAAGATCAAAAGAATCATGAGCAAATTTGTATAGAAAAATATAGTAAATATGCATGTGAAGCTCAAGATCCACAATTAAAACAAATACTTAAAGAAAATGAACAAATTGAAAGAACTCACCTAGCTACTATTAATCAATTATTAAATGGAACAATTCCTCAAATGAACCAACAACAAGGTCAACAAGGACAACAACAAGGTCAACAACAAAATCAAGGAATGCAGGCTCAGGGAATGCAACAAGCTCAAGGGGCAAATATGCAGCAAAATCAAGCTTCTCCTCAAGGAAAATTATCTGATAAAGATATATGCACAGATTTATTAATGACAGAAAAATATGTTTCTGGAACTTATGATGTTGCAATTTTTGAGTTTACAAATCCTCAAGTTCGTGATGTTTTAAATCATATACAAAAAGAAGAACAGCAACATGGAGAAAAAATATTTAATTATATGCAAAGCAAAGGAATGTATAATGTTCAATAAGTAGAAAGCTGGCTTAAAAGTCAGCTTTTTATTTTATATGAATTTACAAAAGTATTTACAAATAAACATATGTTCGATATTATAAAAGGAGAATATATGTTTGGGGTTGATGTTATGAATGAGAACCAGGATAAGATAATTTTTCATATTGATGTTAATTCTGCATATTTATCTTGGAGTGCAGTAAAACTTTTACAGTATGGTGGAAAGGTTGACATTAGAAATTTACCTGCTGTTATTGGGGGGAGCGAAAAAAATAGGCATGGAATAGTTTTAGCAGCTTCAATACCTGCAAAACAATTTGGAATAAAAACGGGAGAAACTCTTTATTCAGCTAGGCAGAAATGCAGAAATTTAAAAATATATCCTCCAGATTATAGCTGGTATTTAAAAAGCAGCAATGCATTATATGAACTTTTGAAATTATATTCTCCATTTGTTGAAAGATATAGTATAGATGAATGTTTTATGGATGTAACTCATTTTAAAGACAATTATTTGAATATAGCGGAAGAGATAAAGAATAGAATATCAAAAGAACTTGGATTTAATTGTAATATAGGAATTTCAACTAATAAGTTATTAGCTAAAATGGCAAGTGATTTAAAACCTAAGAATGCCATTCATACCTTATTTAAATATGAAATAAAAGATAAAATGTGGCCTCTTCCAGTTGAGAATTTATTTATGGTAGGGAGGGCAACTGAAAGGAAATTAAAAAATTTAAATATTAATACCATTGAGGAGCTGGCAAATTATGATGATAATATTTTAAGAACTAAGCTTAAATCTTATGGAAAGATAATAAAGGATTATGCAAATGGAATTGATAATTCTCAAGTTAGGAAAAATGGTAATTTAGATATTAAGGGAATAGGAAATTCAGTAACAATAGCTTATGATGTTATAAATGAAAAGGAAGCCTTTAATATTTTGCTATCATTAACAGAGAGTGTTGCTTTAAGGCTTAGAGAGAGTAAAAAGTTATGCTCAGTAGTTGTAGTCAGTATAAAGACAAGTAATTTTATATATTATTCTCACCAGAGAAAAATTGCAACTCCTACTGATTCTACTAATTTAATATTTAATGAAGTAAAAAAGACTTTTAGGGAAATGTGGAATAAAGAAAGTATTAGGAGTCTAGGAGTAAGGGTAACAGATCTTTCTAATTTAGAGTATTATCAAGGAGATTTTTTTAATTTTAAAAAAATAGAAAAAGAAGTTAAATTAGATAGAGCTATAGATTTCATAAGAAAAAAATATGGAAATGAGGCTATAATTAGGTCAAATTTTTTGCATTCGGGATTAAGACCTTTGAGTGGGGGAACAGGATCTTTTTATGATTATCCTATGATGAGAAGCATGTTATAATAAATAGTAATTGCGATAAATTATAATATAAAATAGGTGATAAATATGATAAGTGGATTTTGCTATAAAACAGCAATGGGTGATATAACAATCATAGAGAATGGAGAGGCAATTATAGAAGTTGATTTTGGAAATAATTTAAATAGAGAAACAGAAATAAAAGAAACTAAATTAATAAGGAAGGCTAAAGAACAATTAGATGAATATTTTAATGGAGAGAGAAAAGAATTTACTTTGCCTTTAGAACCAAAAGGCACAGATTTTCAAAGAAAGGTTTGGCAAACTTTAATCAATTAAGATAGTGTAAAGTTTCGTATGAAAAAATGAGCAGAAGTTTATTTGAGCAATTTTAATAACTTAACATTAATTTATTAGATTAATTTGTAATTTCAAGCACAAGAAAAAGGCCTTCGGTTG
>NZ_JAHLPS010000091.1 GCF_018918055.1 Caproiciproducens sp. MSJ-32 | reverse complement strand
CCTTTATATTAGAATAATTAAAATTTTTAAATTCCATAATGGATTTTTCTGTATTTCCGTTTCCTAAGCTTTCTAGGCTTGTTTTCACATAGTAATTATTATTTTCTTCATTATTTATTTTTACTGATACATATCCATATTCCTTTAAATATTCCTCTGTTTCTTTCTCTATTAATTCTCTTGTTGTATTTTCAGCATGAATACTTTCAAATAAATCCTTATCATTTGTTGTGTATTCCCCTGTTTTTTTATTAATCAATATATAAAATATATTGCTATAATTAGAAGGACCTATAAATCTTTCATTATCATATTTTATATCACTTATATCGGCAAGATTATTTGAATTTGTATAGATATATTTTGAAAGATCTTGACTTTCGTAATATATCATTCCCTTAATATATTTTTCCTTATTAAACAAGGCATCAAAGGTTCCTGCTCCAATTTCGACAAATTCATTATTTAGAGCCTGATAATATCCTATAAATACCGTTGGCAGTAAAAATAGAAAAATTAATATTTCTATTCCCCATATACCTGTTAAATAGTTTTTTATCTTACTTTTCAATTTTATATCCAACTCCCCAAACAACTTTTATATATTCTGGATCTTTTGTATTTATTTCTATTTTTTCTCTTATTCTTCTTATATGAACAGTTACTGTATTTTCGCTTCTATAAAAAGGCTCTTCCCATACCTTTTCATATATTTCTTTTATTGAGAATACCCTTCCTAAATTAGAAGCCAATAGTTTTAATATTTTAAATTCTGTTGCTGTAACTTTTATCTCTTCGCCTCTTAAATAAACAGTTTTTTCTTTATTATTTATTACAAGATCCCTAACTGTTATTATGTCTTTATTTTCCCCTTCTATTTCTAAAGGCTTCTCATATCTTCTAAGCTGTGATTTTACCCTTGCTACAAGCTCTAAATTATTAAATGGTTTTGCTATGTAATCATCTGCCCCAACATTTAACCCTAATATTTTGTCACTATCCTCTCCCTTGGCAGAAAGCATTATTATTGGTAAATTTCTTTTTTCTCTAATTTTTAGACAAGTTTGTATTCCATCCATTTTAGGCATCATAATATCTAAGATTATAAGATGCACTTTTTCTTTTTCCAATATTTCAAGAGCTTCTACACCATCTCCCGCCTTAAATACCTTTATTCCTTCTCCTCTTAAATATATTTCTATTGCATCCCTTATTTCTCTTTCATCGTCTACAACTAATACGTTAAACATATTATTCACCTCTTAAGTATATTATTTTATTAATATAGCATTCTATAAATATAATATCTTATATCATGTTAATTTTCTAAGGGCAATAATTACAATTTTATTAATTATCTAAGATTAAATTTATAATTTTTTATTAACATATTTTTATATTTGATATATAATGCTTTATGTACATCAACAAAGAAATAGAGGAATTGATATGTTAATGAAATTTAAGATTAATAAACATATGATTATGGATTTTATATTCATTACTTTTGGCTGTTTTATAGCCTCAACAGGTATAAATTTATTCCTTGTTAATGCAGAACTTTTAAGTGGTGGAATAACTGGTATAGCCCTTATTTTGCAATACTTGTTTAATATACCATCTGGTATTTCTATTTTTGTTATAAATATACCATTAATCTTCTTAAGTTATAAATTACTTAACAGAAGGTTTACTATTTATACAACTATCGGAATGACAGCTTCATCACTTTTTCTTGTATTTACAAATAATATACCAGACTTATTTAAAATAGAGGATTTATTGATTTACTGCATCTATGGCGGAGTTCTATGTGGATTAGGCTATGGATTAGTCTTTTCTAGAAATGGATCAACAGGCGGACTCGACATTGTATCAATGATTCTAAGAAAGAGAAATTCTAATTTAGAAATTGGAAAGTTAGGCTTTACATTTAATATTTTTATTATACTTCTAGCAGCAATTATATTTGACCCTTCAAAGGCCTTATATACCTTGATATTTATTTATATACAGTCTACAGTTTTAGATAAGGTTATTAACGGATTTAATAGTAAAAAACTTTTATTAATTCTAACTGATAAGGAAGAAGAAGTTATTAAATATGTTATAAAGGACATGAATAGGGGAGTTACTTCCTTAATTGCTGAGGGGGAATATACTCATAATCTTAAAAAAATGCTTTATGTAGCTGTAACATCTCCTCAAATGGTTCGTTTAAAGAGAAAAATATTAATGATAGATCCAAATGCCTTCATTACAATAATAGATGTTTCTGAAGTAAGTGGAAAAGGCTTTTACGGAATTTAAGTAATAATTCAGCTTGTCTGAATCATTACTTTTTTTATTGCTATAATAGAACCAAATATTACTCTTTTTTATAGCAGTCGCTTTTCTATGAAATTAATAAATTATTTATTATTACATAAAAAAAGACAAGATTTATCGCAGCTAATTAATCTTGTCTTTTTATAGTATTTCCTAGGAAATTTTTTAGATTTCTTTTTCCTATGCTTTTTTCTCAATTTCTTCAAAATATCTTTCTAAACCTAAAGAAATTCCTTTTACAATTAAATTTTGATGTTCTTCTGTTTGAAGCTTCCTTTCTTCTTCAGGATTTGATAAGAATCCACATTCTATAAGAATTGAAGCTCCATCATAATCATCTCTTAGTATTAAGTAATCATCTCCAGAAGGCTTTGATACCCTCTTGTTATTATCCTTTATTGTTTCTTTCAAGGCTTCTTGCACATGATTAGCTAGCAATTGACTCTTATCATTTGCTGAATACCAAACTTGTGCACCATAACATTTTGACTGAGGAAACATATTTTGATGAATTGAAATAAATACATGACAATTTGTTTCTTTTTTCATTTCCCTTCTTTTTTTAAGGTCTTCCCTCTTCTTTTCTCTAACTGTTTTTCCTTGAGAGTATAAACCTTCATCTGTCTCTCTTGTTAAATAAACCTTATAGCCTTCCTTTTCTAAAGCATCCCTTAATTTTAAGCTTATTTGAAGGTTTAAATCCTTTTCTAAGGGACCTGATTTAGTTGAAGCTCCTCCATCTATACCTCCATGACCTGGATCAATAAGTATTATTTTTCCTTCCTTTTCTAAAGCATTTATTTTCACTGGAAAAATACAAAATAAAAACAACAAAATTAATGATAATACTATCTTTAACTTTTTCATTAGCTTTCCTCCATGATAATAATATAGATAATCTAAAAATTATTATCTCCAGATGAAGCTAATTTATTTATTAAAATCTTCAAATTAAGTAAAATCTCTAATTACCTTAGATACAACCTTTATATCATTAAAATACTCTGGTTCTGAGGTAGATGCTATGGCGATTATCTTTCCAATGCCTGCTCTTTCTGCAGCCATTATTCCTGACTTAGCATCTTCAAAAACCAGGCAATCCTTTGTTTCAAGATTTATAATTTGAGCAGCTTTCAAATATATATCTGGATTAGGTTTACCTTTTATAGTTCCATCGTGTAAACTACCTTTTCAAGATCAAACCATCTATCCAAATTTAAATTTTCAAAGAAAAATTCTACTCTACCATGCACTCTTTCTTTAAACTCTTCATCACTGACATCTCTTCCTGTCATTTTTTTTAATATACATTCTCCATGCCTTTTCCTGCTTATCAGAATCAAAAAGCATAGTTCCATTAAAATCAAAAACTACACCCTTCATAATAACCTCCCATAAAATTACTGTACTTACTTTTATTATAGCATATAAATTCTAAAGACATTTTTTTATTAACTTCACTATAAGTTTTGAATTTCTTTTAATTAATTGTTAAATTATTAATATAATTTGTATAATATTTAACAAATTTTAAATTTTTATGAATTATTGATTATTAGTGCAGTAAACGTTATAATAATTATAGAGCCTGTCCTATTTAATTTTATTTTAAACTATAAATTATTAAGATTTTTATAATACGCTTATTTTTTTAACAATATTAGTTATATTTTTAACAATATTGCTTATTTAAATAAAATTTTATGTTGAGGTGAGAATTTATGAAAGGTTTTGCAATGTTAGGAATAGGAAAGGTTGGCTGGATTGAAAAGGAACGTCCTGTATGTGGTCCTTTAGATGCAATTGTTCGTCCTTTAGCCGTTTCTCCTTGTACTTCTGACATACACACAGTATGGGAAGGTGCTATAGGAGAGAGACATAATATGATACTAGGCCATGAAGCTGTAGGAGAAGTTGTAGAGGTAGGAAATTTAGTTAAAGACTTTAAAGCTGGAGATAGAGTTCTTATTGCAGCCATTACTCCTGATTGGTCTACTCTAGAAGCTCAAGCTGGTTATTCAATGCATTCAGGTGGAATGTTATCAGGATGGAAATTCTCTAATTTTAAAGACGGGGTTTTCGGTGAGTTCTTCCACGTAAATGATGCTGATGGAAACTTAGCCCACTTACCAGAAGGACTAGATTTAGAAAGTGCTGTTATGTTAGCAGATATGGTTCCTACAGGATTACATGGAGTAGAATTAGCAGATGTTCAATTTGGTGATACTGTATGTGTAATAGGTATCGGTCCCGTTGGACTAATGTCTGTTGCTGGAGCATCTATAAGAGGAGCTTCTGAAATATTTGCTGTTGGCTCTCGTCCAAATTGTGTAGAATTAGCTAAAGAATTTGGGGCTACAGCAATAATAAACTATAAAAATGGCGATATAGTTGAGCAAGTTATGAAATTAACTAACGGAAAAGGTGTAGATAGAGTTATTATAGCTGGTGGAGATGGAGAAACAACATTTGCACAAGCAATTAAAATGTTAAAACCTGGTGGGAGAATAGGTAATGTTAATTATCTAGGATCAGGAGATAATGTATTAATACCTAGAGCTGAATGGGGCTGTGGTATGGGACACAAAACTATTTCAGGTGGACTTATGCCTGGTGGAAGATTAAGAATGGAAAAACTTGCAGCCTTAGTTTTATCAAAAAGAATTACACCAGCTAAATTAATAACTCATAGATTTCATGGATTTGAGCATATAGAAGAAGCTTTATTGCTTATGAAAGATAAGCCAAAGGATTTAATTAAACCTATAGTAATAATTGAATAAAATAAAAAACCCGCAAACATAAAGTTTGTGGGTTTTTTGAGTTGCAAATACTATCTCTTTGAGAATTGTGGAGCTCTTCTTGCTTTCTTAAGACCGTATTTCTTTCTTTCCTTCATTCTTGGGTCTCTTGTAACGAATCCAGCTTTCTTTAATTCTGGCTTTAAGCTTTCATCTGATTTAATTAATGCTCTTGTTATTCCGTGTCTGATAGCTCCTGCTTGACCTGTGAATCCACCACCGTGAACATTAACTAAAACATCAAATTTGTCCTTAGTTCCTGTTAAAACTAATGGTTGGTTAACGATCATTCTTAATGTTTCTAAACCGAAATAGTTATCTATTTCTCTATTGTTTATAATAACTCTACCACTTCCTGGTACTAGTCTAACTCTTGCAACTGATTTTTTTCTTCTTCCAGTTCCCATGTATTGAACTTTTGACATTTCTATTCCTCCTCCCGAGCGTGTACTATTAGTACTTTAATTCAAGTACTTCTGGTTTTTGAGCTTGATGTCCGTGCTCAGCACCTCTATATACTTTTAATTTTTTAAGCATTTTTCTTCCTAATACGCCACTTGGAAGCATTCTTCTTACAGCTTCTTCGAAAGCGAATTCTGGCTTCTTAGCTAACACTTCTCTATATGGAGTTTCTTTTAATCCACCTGGATATAGACTGTGTTTTCTCATCATTTTTTGATCTAACTTATTTCCAGTTAAAACAACTTTTTCTGCATTGATTACTATAACGAAATCTCCGCAATCAACATTTGGTGTAAATGTTGGCTTATTTTTTCCTCTTAAAATTGAAGCAACTTGGCTAGCAACTCTTCCTAGTGGCTTACCAGCAGCATCAACTACATACCATTTTCTTTCAACTTCTTGCGCTTTAGCAATGTATGATTTCATTGTTTTCCCTCCCTGAACTTACATTTGTGCTCTACTTTTCTTTAAGTACTGCTTTTATGTCAAGACCCGGGGCTAGTGGATCTTATATACATAAATTATTCTAACAAACATACATTATTATAATACACGCTTACGGGTGTGTCAATACTCTTTATAATTATTTTTTTATGTTAATAATATACTTTTTCCAGGGTTAAACCCCTTGCTGGAACACAAATTCCAGCTTTTTGCCTATCTTTACTTTCTATAATATTTGTTATCTCTTCTGGCTTAATTTTGTTGTTTCCAACCATTAATAAGGTTCCTACAATAATTCTAACCATATTATATAAAAAACCATCACCAGTAACATAAATTTTTATTATTCTATCTTCCTCTTCTATATGAAGATCTTTTATTGTTCTCACAGATGTCTTAACAGAGCTTCCACTACTTTTAAAAGCTGAAAAATCGTAAGTTCCAACAAAATATTTGCAAGCTTCCTTCATAGAGCTTATATCTAATTGTTTCTTTACATGATAAAGATAATTTCTTCCTATTGCTGGGTAAATCTCTCTATTAATAATACTATAGGAATAAGTTTTCCCCTTAGCATCATATCTTGAATGAAAATTTATATCTACCTCTTCTGATTTTATAATAACAATGTCCTCTGGTAATTTATGATTTATGGCCTCTCTAAATTTATCAGCAGGTATTGTGCTCTTAGTTTTAAAATTAGCCACAAAGGCCTTAGCATGAACTCCCCTATCAGTTCTAGAACTGCCTATTAGTTCAACTTCTTCCTTTGTTAAAAGACTTATAGCTTCCTCCAACTTTCCCTGTATAGTTTCTCCATTTTTTTGCTTTTGCCATCCTAAATAATTTGTTCCATCATATTCTATTGTTAATTTTATATTTCTCATTATTTCACCTTTTATAAATAGAATCTTACTAATAAAGCTCCTATAAATAAAATTGAAAATAAACCAAAGGAAAGTAAATCATTGCTTGTAAATTTTAATTGCTTCATTCTAGTCCTTCCTGCCCCACCTCTATAAGCTCTTGATTCCATCGCCATTGCAAGTTCATCTGCTCTTCTAAGGGAGCTTACAAATAGAGGGACAAGCAATGGTATTAAGCTCTTTGCCTTTTGCATTAATCCACCATTATCAAAATCTGCTCCCCTTGCTTTTTGAGCCATCATAATCTTATCTGTTTCATCCATTAGAGTTGGAATAAATCTTAAAGCAATTGTCATCATCATAGCCAATTCATGGGCTATTTCTTTTCCTATTGGCTTAAGAAGCCTTTCTATTGCATCTGTTAATTCAATAGGGGATGTTGTAAGTGTTAAAACTGAAGTACTCATAATTAAGAAAATTAGTCTTAAAGCCATAAAGGCTGCTGTTAGAAGACCTTCTTTATATATTTTTATAACCCCATATTGAAATATTAAATTATCTAAAGTACCCTTAACCATAAATATATTCAATACAGCAGTAAAAATTATTAAAAAAAGTACTGGTTTTATCCCTTTGAGTAAATATCTAACTGGAAGCTTTGCCGCCCATACTGTTAATGCTAAAAATCCTACAATTAATATATATCCAATAAATTTATCTACTATAAATAAGGATACTATATATAGTATAGTTAATAGTATTTTTGTCCTAGGATCTAACTTATGAACAAAGGTTTCCCCAGGTATATATTGACCTATAGTTATATCTTTTATCAATTTTGTTACCCCCTAGATATGTTTGATTTTAGAAGTTTTAGTAGTTCTTCTTTTGCTTGCTCTATGGTATATACCTTGGTACTTACATCAAAGCCCTTATTTTTTAGTTTTTTCATAAGGTAGGTTACTTGTGGTACTGCAAGCCCCATTTTTTCTAGTTTTTCTACTTCTACAAATACTTCTTGAGGTTTTCCTTGAAGAGCAACCTCTCCATGATTCATTACAATTACTCTTTCTGCTATATTAGCAACATCCTCCATGCTGTGACTAACTATAATAATTGTCATTTTATACTCCTCATGAAGGATTTTGATTTGATTTAAAATATCATCCCTTCCCTTTGGATCTAATCCAGCAGTTGGTTCATCTAATATTAGAGTTTTTGGTTCCATTGCAATTACTCCTGCAATTGCTACCCTTCTTTTTTGTCCACCACTCAAATCAAAAGGAGATTTATCCTTATAAGTTTCGTAGTCCAAGCCTACAATATTCATAGCTCTTTTAACTCTTCTTGTTATCTCTGCATCATCTAATCCTAAATTTCTAGGTCCAAATTCTATATCTTTTTCTATTGTTTCTTCAAACAACTGATACTCTGGATATTGGAATACTAATCCCACTTTTTTTCTTATATCTGAAAGCTTAACATCCTTATTAGTAATATCAATACCATCTATTATTATTTTCCCTGAAGTTGGACTTAATAATCCATTCATATGCTGTATCAAAGTTGATTTTCCAGAGCCAGTATGGCCTATTAAAGCTACAAATTCTCCATCATTTATTTCTAAATTAACATTATTTAATGCCACTTTCTCAAAAGGTGATTTTGGCATATATACATGTACTAAATTTTCTATCTTAATTGACATAATGCATTCACCATCTCATCTACATTTAAAATATTTGTATTTATATTTATACCTTCTTTTCTTAATTCATAACATAGTTCTGTTACTTGTGGAACATCTAAGCCAAGTTCTTTCATTTTTTTTACATTAGAAAAAACTTCTCTAGGCTTTCCTTCTAAGATTATTTTGCCATTATCCATAACTATTAATCTATCTGCTTGTGCTGCTTCATCCATATAATGAGTAATTAATATAATAGTAATACCATATTTCTCATTTACTTCTTTAATATAATTTAATACATCCCTTCTACCTGACGGATCAAGCATAGCTGTTGGTTCATCTAATATTATACAATCTGGCTGCATTGCTAATATTCCTGCAAGAGCTATTCTTTGCTTTTGACCTCCTGAAAGTAAATGAGGAGCATGCTTTCTATATTCATACATACCAACTTTCTTTAAACTATCATCAACTCTTTCTCTTATTTCTTTAGGATCTATTCCCAAATTCTCAGGTCCAAAAGCAACATCTTCTTCTACAATTGTAGCAACTAATTGATTATCTAGATTTTGAAAAACCATGCCTGCCTTTGCTCTAATTTCCCATAAATATTCTGAATTTGAAGTATCTAATCCATCAACTACTACTGTTCCTTCAGTTGGTAATAATAGTGCGTTCATATGTTTTGCTATTGTTGATTTACCTGAGCCGTTATGGCCTAAAATGACAAGGAATTCTCCCTTTTCTACTTTAAAAGTAACGCCATTTACTGCATATTTTTCTTCTTCATTTTCATTAGCTCTATATTTATAAGACACATTGTTGCAGCTAATCATTGCTTCTTTCACTTATATATTCCTCCAATCTGCCACTATGCTTAAATATTATATCAAAATCTATACTGTATATACATTAAATATAAGAATATTATAATATACCTTCAAACTATTACAATGGATTTTGGAAAATTTTATAGATTCTCATATAATATTTAACTATTTAGTACTTTTTATATGTGAAAATGGGGACTAAGCTCTGCTTAATCCCCTAATATATTATACTAATTCAAGTATAACAACTTCAGCTCCGTCCCCTCTTCTTGGACCCATCTTTAAGATTCTAGTGTATCCACCATTTCTTTCAGCATATTTTGGAGCAATGTTGTCAAATAGGTTTGCAACTACTTCTTCTTCAGTAACAAAAGCTAAAACTTGTCTTCTAGCGTGAAGGTCACCTCTTTTTGCTAAAGTGATCATCTTTTCAGCTAATTTTCTAGTTTCTTTAGCTCTAGTTTCTGTAGTTTCTATCTTACCATGTTTTAAAAGTCCAGTTACAAGGCTTCTTAACATAGCTTTTCTTTGGTCAGTAGAACGACCTAGTTTACGATAACCTGCCATGTGGATTTACCTCCTTACTCATCGTTTTGTCTTAAACTTAAGTTTAGCTCCCTAAGCTTTCTTTCGACTTCCTCTAAAGATTTCTTTCCTAGATTTCTTACCTTCATCATATCTTCCATTGATTTTGAGGCAAGTTCTTGAACTGTATTAATTCCTGCTCTCTTTAGGCAGTTATAAGATCTAACAGATAAATCTAGTTCTTCTACAGTCATTTCTAGTACTTTTTCTTTCTTGTCTTCTTCTTTTTCTATCATGATTTCTACATCATTAGTACTATCACCTAATGACATAAATAGTTTTAAGTGTTCTATAAGTATTTTTGCTGATAAGCTTATAGCCTCATCAATTTTTATAGTTCCGTTAGTCCAAATTTCTAAAGTTAATTTATCGTAGTCAGTAATTTGACCTACTCTTGTATTTTCAACAGTAAAATTAACTCTTTTTACTGGTGTATATATTGAATCTACTGCTATTGATGATATTGGAAGATCTTCACTCTTGTTTTTACTTTGAGTTACATATCCTCTTCCTTTGTTAACAGTTATCTCCATATATAACTTACCGTCTTCATCTAACGTAGCGATGTGAAGATCTTTATTTACTACCTCTACATCTCCATCAGTTTTTATATCAGCACCTGTAACTTCACCAGGCCCTTTAGCATCTATATAAATAGTCTTTGGACCTTCACCATTCATAGTTAATGCTAAAGATTTTATGTTAAGAATTAACTCTGTTACATCTTCCTTAACTCCATGTACAGTTGAGAATTCATGTAATACTCCATCTATCTTAACAGATGTAGGAGCAACTCCTGGAAGGGAAGATAAAAGTATTCTTCTTAAAGCATTTCCAAGAGTTATACCATATCCTCTTTCAAGTGGTTCAATAACATACTTACCATAAGTACCATTTTCATTTACTTCTGTACACTCTATAACTGGCTTTTCTATTTCTAACATGCACAAACCCTCCTTATATATTAAATGGCAACTTTACTCTGAGGGCAACGCTTAAATATTTATATCGCAAGAGAAATCTTAACAATACAAATACTAAACTATTACTTGCTGTATAATTCGACAATTAGAGTTTCGTTAATTGGGCTATCAATGTCTTCTCTTGAAGGCTCAGCAACTACTCTACCTGTATAATTTTCAACATCAGCTTCTAACCATTTTGGTAATGTCTTAGGATTTTCAATAAATGTCTTGAACTTTTCAGAGCCTCTGCTCTTTTCAGCTACTGTTATTACATCATTAACAGAAACTTGATATGATGGGATATTAACTCTCTTACCATTTACTAAGAAATGTCCATGGTTTACTAATTGTCTAGCTTCTGGTCTTGAAGAACCATAACCTAGTCTGTAAACAACGTTATCTAATCTCATTTCTAGTAATTTTAATAGGTTTTCCCCTGTGATTCCTCTCATGTGATCAGCCTTTTCATAGTAATTTCTGAATTGGCCTTCTAATAATCCGTAAATTCTTCTTGCTTTTTGCTTTTCTCTTAATTGTACTCCATAGTTAGATAATTTCTTTCTTGCTGCTCCGTGTTGTCCTGGTGCATAGCTTCTTCTAACAAAAGCACACTTATCTGTATAACATCTATCCCCTTTAAGGAATAGTTTCATACCTTCTCTTCTACATAATCTGCATGTAGCTCCAGTATATCTTGCCATTAAATTACACCTCCTATATGAATACTAGACTCTTCTTCTCTTTGGTGGTCTACATCCGTTGTGTGGGATTGGAGTAACATCTTTAATTAAAGTTACTTCTAATCCTGCTGCTTGTAAAGATCTGATAGCTGCTTCTCTTCCAGCTCCTGGTCCCTTTACATATACTTCTATACTCTTTAATCCATGTTCCATAGCTGCTTTAGCTGCAGTTTCTGCTGCCATTTGAGCTGCATAAGGAGTACTCTTTCTTGACCCTCTGAAGCCTAAAGCTCCTGCGCTTGACCATGATAAAGCATTTCCTCTTGCATCAGTTAAAGTAACTATTGAGTTGTTGAATGTTGAAGAAATATGTGCTGCGCCATGCTCAACATTCTTTCTTTCTTTTCTTCTTCTAGTTTTCTTAACTTTCTGAGCCATTAAATTCCCTCCTAACTATTTCTTCTTGTTTGCTATAGTCTTCTTAGGACCTTTTCTTGTTCTAGCGTTAGTCTTAGTTCTTTGACCTCTAACTGGAAGCCCTTTTCTATGTCTTATTCCTCTGTAACATCCGATTTCCACTAATCTCTTAATGTTTAATGCTACTTCTCTTCTTAAATCGCCTTCGATTGTTAATGTCTTTACATATTCTCTTATCTTTGTTACTTCATCTTCAGTAAGATCCTTAACTCTTGTATCAGGATTTATTCCTGTTGCTGCTAATATCTTATGTGAAGTAGAAAGTCCTATTCCATATATATATGTTAGACCTATTTCAACTCTTTTTTCCTTTGGTAGGTCTACGCCTGAAATTCTTGCCATTAAAACTTACACCTCCTGGTATTGAACTAAAAACAATTTTAATTAATGTTTTTTATTTTTCAGATTTTGTGTATTTATATAATAAAAACTAGGTCAGTAGAGTCTTACTCTACTGTCAGCCGCACCTAATATTTATTTATCGTTAAATAAATGCCTATATAATCATATTTGACTTTAAGTTAAAAGTCAATAAAATTCATATAGGAATATAATACTTTTTTTGCCTATACTTTTATTGTATTAGCCTTGTTTTTGCTTGTGCTTAGGATTTTCACAGATAACCATTACTCTTCCTTTTCTCTTTATAACTTTGCACTTTTCGCAAATAGGCTTAACTGATGGTCTTACTTTCATCGCTAACCCTCCTTGTAAAACTTTGTAGCGTTTAGTATTTGTTTATTTTTCTCTCCACGTAATTCTACCTCTTGTTAAGTCATATGGAGAAAGTTCTATTGTAACCTTATCTCCTGGAAGAATTCTTATGAAGTTCATTCTTAATTTTCCGGATATATGTGCTAGAATCTTATGCCCGCTTTCAAGTTCTACTTGGAACATAGCATTTGGCAATGCTTCTAGTACTGTACCTTGCATTTCAATTACATCATCTTTTGACATAAGGTAATCAACCCTCCTTAACAATGCCTTTAAGTTTTAGAAATCTCTTTATTTTTAAATCAGTACCTCTATCTTTTGATATGATAGATTCTTTAATCTCATCATCTACATTATTTAAAACTTTTAAATGTTTTAAACTCTTACGTTTAGGCATCTGAACTGTTTTTGTATTCCCATTGCTCAGAAGAACATATTTATCATTTAATACATCTACTATTACATATAAATGATCTTTGTCTCTTCCTGCTTTTGAAAGAACTACTTTTCCAATCAAGTCATTGTTTTGCAAACTTTTCACCTCAATGATTACCTTAGTCATAAATCTACAAGCCACTCTTGTGGTATCATGTTAATTTATAACTAAGCAACACTTATTCAATCAGTGTTAATATTTCTGGTCCATCTGGTAAAACTACAATAGTGTTCTCGTAATGAGCAGATAAACTGCTATCACTAGTTACTACAGTCCAGTTATCATTTAATGTTCTAACTTTATAGTTCCCTACGTTAACCATAGGCTCAATGGCCAAAGCCATTCCTTCTACTAATTTAGGACCTTTACCTGGCCTACCGTAATTTGGTATATCTGGATCCTCATGCAGAGATCTTCCTATACCGTGTCCCACGAATTCTCTTACCACTGAGAAACCAGCAGCTTCTACGTACTTTTGTATTTCATGTGATATATCAGTAAGTCTATTACCTACTTTAGCTTTTTCAATGCCTTTAAAGAAACTTTCTTTAGTTACTTTAATTAACTTACTAGCTTCCTCTGTTACATTTCCTACTGCAAAAGTTCTCGCAGCATCTCCATGAAAGCCATTAAGAAACGCACCACAATCTACACTAACTATATCTCCATCTTTTAATACATATTTTCCTGGGATTCCATGAACAACTTGCTCATTTACAGATATACATAATGAAGCTGGAAAGCCGTATAAGCCCTTAAAGGAAGGTTTAGCTCCATGCTTAGTTATAAATTCTTCTGCAATTTTATCTAATTCAGCAGTAGTTATTCCTGGCCTTACTTTTTCTTCAATCAATAATAATGTTTCGGCTACTATTCTTCCAGCCAACCTCATTAGCTCAATTTCTTTATCTTTTTTAATGAAAATCATTATTTTATATCTCCTAATAAGGCACAAATACCTTCAAAAACTTCATTAATAGCCTTTGTTCCATCTACAACTGAAAGTAAGTTTCTTTCTTTATAAAAATCAATTAGTGGTTGTGTTTGTTTCTTATACACATCTAATCTTTCAGATACTGTTTCCTCCGAGTCATCTTTTCTTTGAATGATATCACTTCCACAAACATCACACTTATCTGAATGGATAGGTGGATTATATTTTATGTGATAGCTAGCTCCACACGATGGACAAACTCTTCTTCCTGTCATTCTTTCTAAAATAAACTCTGTTGGCACTTCAATCAGTAATGCAGTATCAAGATTTTCATCTCTTTCAGATAAAAATTCTTGTAGAGCTTCTGCTTGAATTACAGTTCTAGGAAATCCATCTAATAAGAACCCACTTTTACAATCATCTTCTTGAAGTCTATCCTTAACCATATTAATTGTAACTTCATCAGGTACTAATTGACCTTTATCGATGTATTTCTTAGCTTCTATTCCTAAAGGAGTATTCTCTGAAATATTCTTTCTAAAAATATCTCCAGTTGAAATATGAGGTATTGAGTATCTATTACTAATTGATTTTGCCTGTGTTCCTTTCCCTGCTCCAGGAGGACCTAATAATACTATCTTCACGGGCATCATCTCCATTATTAAACTATTTTAAGAATCCTTGATAATGTCTCATAATTAATTGTGAGTCTAATTGTCTTGAAAAATCAAGTCCAACTCCTACCATAATTAATAATGATGTACCACCAAATTGAATTCCTTGTAAATTTGTATTTGACATTAATATAGGTAGTACTGCTAAAACAGCTGCAAATAATCCACCTATTATTGATACTTTAGTAAGTAGTTTTTCGAAATATTTTTCAGTTGCATTTCCTGGTCTGATTCCAGGTACAAAACCTGCTGACTTATGTAAGTTTTCTGCCATTTCATCAGGTTTCATTGTAATTTGTGTATAGAACCAAGTAAAGAATATAGTCAATAAAGAATATACAACTGCATATAACCATGTTCCTCTATTAAATAAACTATACTTACTTGTTGTTAGACTAGCCAATACCTTGCTATTTGGGAAAAATTGAGCTAGTGTAGCAGGGAACATCATAACTGATGATGAAAATATTATAGCTATAACTGCAGACCCTATTATACTTATTGGTATATGGGTATTTTGTGCACGCATAACTTTATTTCCAACAGCTTTTCCTGCATATTGCACTGGAATTCTTCTTTCTGCTAATGAGAAGAATACAGATGCTACTAACATTATTAACATAAATAACACAAACAGCAATATTTCTACGATAGTGATCTTTCCTATACTTTTTAATGTATATAATGACATTAAAGTCACCGGTAACTGAGACACAATATTTACGAAAATTAATATTGATGTTCCATTTCCAAATCCTTTAGCTGTTATCTGATCTCCTAACCACATTGAAAAAGTTGATCCCGCAACTAATGATATTAATACAACAATGATTTGACTAAAACCACCGTCTTGTGTAGCTCCTCTTGAAGCTGCCAAATTATAAGTTCCGAAAGCCAATATAAACCCAATAAATATAGATAAGATTCTTGTTATATTTTGAATTTTCTTTCTTCCTTCTTGACCTTCTTTTGATAATTGTTCTAGAGATGGTACTGCAATAGTCAATAGTTGCACTATTATCGATGCATTAATATAAGGTGTTACTCCTAAAGCCAATATACTAAATTGACTAAAAGCTCCTCCTGATATTAAATCATAAAAACCAAACAAAGTTCCGCTTTGTGCTAAACTTTCTAAGACTTCTTTGCTAATTCCAGGAACAGGAATGTGCGTTCCTATCCTGAAAATTGCAATTAATAATATAGTCCATAGGAATTTTTTCTTTAATTCGGGAACCTTCCAGGCATTTCGTAGGGTTGATAGCATACTAAACCACCTCTACTTTTCCTCCAGCTGCTTCTATTTTTTCTGCAGCTGATTTTGAGAACTTGCATCCTTTAACAGTTAAGCTTTTCTCTAAAGTACCGTTACCTAAGATTTTAACTCCGTCCTTAACCTTGCTTATTACTCTTCTTTCAAGTAATAGTTCAGGTGTAACAACAGTTCCGTTTTCAAATATATTTAATCTATCAACATTTATGCTAACAATTTCCTTAGCAAATATGTTAGTAAATCCTCTCTTAGGAAGTCTTCTGTATAGTGGCATTTGACCTCCTTCGAAGCCAGGTCTTACACCGCCACCTGATCTAGCATTTTGACCTTTTTCACCTTTACCAGCGTTTCTACCTAAACCTGAACCAGTACCTCTACCAACTCTTTTAGGAGCTTTTCTACTTCCAGCTGCTGGTCTTAATTCATGAAGTTTCATTACTCAAGCACCTCCTCTTACTAAATTTCTTCTACTTTCAATAAATAGCTAACTTTATTTATCATTCCTCTGATTTGAGGAGTATCTTCATGTTCTACTGTCTTACCGATTTTATTTAGTCCAAGGGCTTGTGCAGTAGCAATTTGGTCTCTTTTTCTTCCGATTAAGCTCTTTACTAGAGTTACTTTAATTTTTGCCATTGCTTTCCCCTCCTAACCTAGTATTTCTTCAACAGTTTTGCCTCTTAATCTAGCTATTTCTTCAGCTGTTCTTAAGTTTGCTAAACCGTTAATAGTTGCATTTACCATGTTTTTAGGATTGTTTGAACCTAATGACTTAGCTCTAACATCCTTTAATCCTGCTAATTCTAATACAGTTCTAGCTGGACCTCCAGCGATAACTCCTGTACCTTCTTTAGCTGGCATTATAAGAACTTTTCCAGTTCCGAATTTTCCATATATTGAATGAGGAACAGTACCATCAACTATTGCAACACTTACTAAATGTTTCTTAGCGTCTTCTATTCCTTTTCTTATTGCTTCTGGGATTTCTATTGACTTTCCACTTCCAACGCCTACGTGTCCGTTTTCGTCACCAACAACAACTAGTACGCTGAATCTGAAGTTTCTACCACCCTTAACAACCTTAGTTACTCTGTTTATGCTTACTACCTTTTCCTTAAGGTCTAGTGTGCTAGGATCGATTCTCATTTATTTCCCTCCTTGTTTATTAGAATTTTAAGCCTGCTTCTCTAGCAGCTTCTGCTAAAGTTTGAACTCTTCCGTGATATACATAACCGCCTCTATCGAATACCACTTCAGTAATTCCCTTTTCTAATGCTTTTTTAGCTATTAATTCTCCAACTAATTTAGCAGCTTCCTTATTTCCACCAACTTTTAAGTTTAATGACTTATCTAATGATGAAGCTGAAACTAAAGTTACTGCCTTAACATCATCTATGATTTGAGCATATATATTCTTTTCACTTCTATAAACTGAAAGTCTTGGTCTTTCAGCTGTACCAAATACTTTTTTACGTACTCTTAGGTGACGTTTTGCTCTTTTGCTGTTCTTGTCTACCTTCTTGAACATAGAGGTTTCACTCCTTTCTATTATTTCTTACCAGTTTTTCCTTCTTTACGTCTGATAACTTCATTTTCGAACTTAATTCCCTTGCCCTTATATGGTTCAGGTTTTCTCCATGATCTTATATCAGCCACAACATCTCCAACTAATTCTTTGTCTATACCTTTTACAACAACTTTTGTTGCTGAAGGAGTTTCAAATGTTACTCCATCAACTGGTTCAATTTCTACTGGATGTGAAAATCCTAAGTTCATTACAAGCTTCTTTCCTTGTAATTGAGCTCTATAACCAACACCAACTAATTCTAGTGTTTTTTCAAATCCCTTTTCAACGCCGATTATCATGTTATTTATTAATGTTCTAGTTAAACCGTGAAGAGCCTTGTGTTCTTTGTTATCACTAGGTCTAGTTACAACAACTTGATTGTCTACTACTGCTATATTCATATCTTTATGCATAGCTTTAACAAGTTGACCTTTAGGTCCTTTTGCTGTAACAACATTATCTGCTGAAACTTCTACTGTTACTCCTGCAGGTATAGCTATAGGTAATCTACCTATTCTTGACATAATCGCACCTCCTGTTTTACTTGTTCCGTTATATGTTAATAAAGTCAATTTCCTTATTTAAAATTACCAAACGTAGCAGATAACTTCTCCGCCTAAGCCAACTTTTCTTGCTTCTCTATCAACTAATAATCCTTTTGATGTTGATATTATTGCAATTCCTAGTCCGTTAAGTACCTTTGGAATTTCATCTTTCTTGCAGTAAATTCTAAGACCTGGCTTAGATATTCTCTTTATTCCAGTTATTACTCTTTCTTTATCTGCTCCATATTTAAGAGTAATTCTTAGCATTGGAACTACTCCATCGCTATATTCCTCTAATTCTTTAATATATCCTTCTTGTAATAATATTTCTGCTATTGCTTTCTTAATATTTGATGAAGGAACTTCTACTACTTCATGTCTAGCAGCATTTGCATTTCTAACACGTGTTAGCAAATCTGCGATAGGATCTGTCATAACCATTTAATGTGCCTCCTTTCACTACTTTAGTATTACCAGCTTGCTTTCTTGCAACCAGGGATTTCACCTTTATAAGCAAGTTCTCTAAAGCAAATACGGCATACACCATATTTTCTTAATACTGCATGTGGTCTTCCACATATTCTGCATCTTGTATAAGCTCTTGTTTTATATTTTGGTTCTTTTTTCCACTTTTCAATAATAGCCTTACGTGCCACAGTTTTCCCTCCTTATTATTGAGCGAATGGCATTCCAAGGAATCTTAATAATTCTCTTGCTTCTTCGTCAGTCTTTGCAGTTGTAACGAAGATTATATCCATTCCTCTAACCTTATCGATTTTATCGTATTCTATTTCTGGGAATATTAATTGTTCTTTAACTCCTATTGAATAGTTTCCTCTTCCATCGAAGGATTTACTTGAAACTCCTCTGAAGTCTCTTACTCTTGGTAGAGCTATTGTCATGAATTTATCTGCAAATTCATACATTTTTCTCTTTCTTAATGTAACCTTACATCCTATTGCCATGTTTTCTCTTAACTTGAAGTTAGCAACTGATTTCTTTGCTCTTGTTAAGATTGGCTTTTGTCCTGCAATTATAGTTAAATCATTAACTGCAGCTTCTAGGAATTTTTGATTGTCCTTAGCTTCACCAACTCCCATGTTGATAACTATTTTTTCAAGCCTTGGAACTTCCATTATATTTTTATATCCGAACTTTTCAATCATAGCTGGAACTACTTCTTTTTCATACTTTTCTTGAAGTCTTGTTGTCATTATTTAGTACCTCCTTTCAGATTTTAGAATGTTTCTCCACACTTTTTGCAAACTCTAACTTTTGTACCGTCTTCTAAAATTTTATTGCTAATTCTTGTAGCATTCTTACATTTTGTGCAGTATAACATTACCTTTGAGCTATATATAGCTGCTTCTCTTTCTATTATTCCGCCTTCAACATTAGCTCTATTTGGCTTTTGATGTTTCTTTATTATATTAACTCCTTGAACAATAACTTTTCCTGTCTTAGGATATACTTTCAAAACTTCTCCAGTTTTTCCCTTATCTTTTCCAGAAATCACTACTACCGTATCGTTCTTTCTAACATGTACCTTCAAGTAAGACACCTCCTCTTATAGAACTTCTGGCGCTAATGATAAAATTTTATAAAATTCATTATCTCTTAGCTCCCTAGCAACTGGTCCGAAAATACGAGTTCCTCTTGGTTGCTTATCATCTTTTATTATAACAGCTGCATTTTCATCAAACTTTATGTATGAACCATCAGCTCTTCTTACTCCTCTTACAGATCTAACTATAACAGCTTTTACAACGTCACCTTTTTTAACAACTCCGCCTGGTGTTGCACTTTTAACGCTAGCAACTATTACATCTCCAATGTTACCGAACTTTCTATTTGATCCACCTAATACTCTAATGCACATTATTTCTTTAGCACCTGAGTTATCAGCTACCTTTAATAAGGATTGTTGTTGTATCATTGAATTACCCTCCTTTCAGTATTAAAGCTTATTTAGCTCTCTCAACTATTTCAACAAGTCTCCATCTCTTATCTTTAGATAATGGTCTAGTTTCCATAATTAATACTTTATCATTTATTCTAGCTTCATTATTTTCATCATGAGCCTTAAACTTAGTTGTTCTGTTAACAATTTTTCCATATAGCGGATGTTTAACTTTTGTTTCAACGGCAACAACTATTGTTTTATCCATTTTATCTGAAACAACTTTACCTATTCTCTTTTTCCTTAATCCTCTTTCCATTGTTAAGGGTTACCTCCTTTCAGCTTCTACTGTTCGAAAGCCCTGATCTCTTCTTCTCTAATGATGGTTTTGATTTGGGCTATAGATTTCTTTACTTCTTTAATTCTCATAGGATTTTCTAATTGACCTGTAGCTAATTGGAATCTTAAGTTGAATAATTCAGCCTTTAGGTCATTTAATTTAACCTTTAAATCTTGAGGATTACTTGCTCTTAACTCTTTTAATTCTCTAGCCTTCATTATTCTTCACCACCCATTTCCTCAAAATCTCTTCTTGTTACGAATTTAGTCTTAACAGGAAGCTTATGTGATGCAAGTCTCATTGCTTCTCTTGCAACTTCTTCATTAACCCCTGATAACTCAAATAAAACTCTACCAGGCTTAACTACTGCAACCCAGTATTCTGGATTACCTTTACCAGAACCCATTCTTGTTCCAGCAGCTTTTTGAGTTACTGGCTTATCTGGGAAAATCTTTATCCAAAGTTTTCCTCCTCTTCTTATATATCTATTTATTGCAATTCTGGCAGATTCTATTTGATTACTCTTTATCCAACCACATTCCTTTGCTTGAATACCAAAATCTCCATATGCTAGGAAGTTACCTCTAGTAGCTTTTCCTTTCATTCTACCACGTTGAACCTTACGACGCTTAACTCTTTTAGGCATTAACATGACTAAGTCCTCCTTTCTTATGCGTTAATTTCTTCCTTTTCTTCAACTTTTTTAGTTGGAAGAACTTCTCCATTATATATCCAAACTTTAACACCGATTTTTCCATATGTTGTATCAGCTTCAGCAAATCCATAATCTATATCTGCTCTTAAAGTTTGTAGTGGGATAGTTCCTTCATGATATGATTCAGTTCTTGCCATTTCAGCTCCGCCTAATCTACCTGAGCAAGCAGTTTTAATACCCTTAGCTCCAAGTTTCATAGCTCTTTGAATGCTTTGCTTCATAGCTCTTCTGAATGATATTCTCTTTTCAAGTTGAGCAGCTATATTTTCAGCTACTAATTGAGCATTTGTTTCAACATTTTTAACTTCTACTATGTTAATTAATATATTTTTATTATCAGAAACTATTTTAGCTAATTTTGCTTTTAATGTTTCTATTCCTGCTCCACCTTTTCCAATTATAACACCTGGTTTAGCAGTATATATGTTAACTTTAACTCTTTTAGCTGCTCTCTCTATTTCGATTTTTGCGATACCAGCTGAGTAAAGTTCCTTCTTAATGAATTCTCTTATTTTGTTATCTTCGATTAGGTTATCAGCAAAGTTTTTCTTATCAGCGTACCATTTTGCATCCCAATCTTTGATAACTCCTACTCTAAGTCCATGAGGATGTACTTTTTGACCCATTTATTTCCCTCCTTCTTTTAAGCTCTTTCTTTAACTACAAGTGTTATATTACTTGTTCTTTTGTTAATTCTAAATGCTTTTCCGTGATCCATTGGTCTATATCTCTTTAATATTGGACCAGCTCCAACATATGCTTCTGCTACGTATAATTTTTCAACATCCATATCATGATTGTTTTCAGCATTAGCAACAGCTGATTTTAATACTTTATTTATAGCAACGGCTGCTTCTTTTGGAGTGTATTGTAAGATAGCGAAAGCCTCTTGAATATTCTTTCCTCTTATTAAATCAAGAACTACTCCTACTTTAGTTGGAGACATTCTAACATATTTAGCTATAGCTCTAGCTTCCATTTATGTTCCTCCTTTCTCGGATTACTTTCTTTTTTTAGCTGCTTTTTCGTCGTAATCGTGTCCTCTATAAGTTCTTGTTAAAACGAACTCACCAAGCTTATGTCCAACCATATCTTCTGTAATATAAACTGGAACATGCTTTCTTCCATCATGAACAGCGATTGTATGACCTATCATTTGTGGAAATATTGTTGAACTTCTTGACCAAGTTTTAATAACCTTTTTATCTCCACTAGCATTCATTTCTTCGATTTTCTTTAAAAGTCCTTCATGTACAAATGGTCCTTTTTTAATTGATCTACTCACTATATTTGCCTCCCTTCATAATCTTTAGGATGACAAGCCATGAAGAGAATTATATTCTCTTCTGCTACTTATCGTTTCTTCTCTTTATTATGAATCTATCAGAATACTTCTTAGTCTTTCTAGTCTTGTATCCAAGTGCTGGTTTACCCCATGGAGTAACTGGACTTGGTCTACCGATTGGTGACTTACCTTCACCACCACCGTGAGGGTGATCATTAGGGTTCATTACAGAACCTCTTACTGTAGGTCTCCATCCCATATGTCTCTTTCTACCAGCTTTACCAATATTGATAATAGCGTTAGTAGTATTTGAAACTTGACCTATAGTTGCTCTACATTCAAGTCTTACATATCTCATTTCACCTGAAGGTAATCTTAATGTTGCATAGTCACCTTCTTTAGCCATTAATTGAGCAGATGCTCCTGCTGATCTTACTAATTGAGCACCTTTTCCAGCTTGTAATTCTATGTTGTGAATAAAAGTACCCACTGGTATGTTTCTTAATGGAAGAGCGTTTCCTTCCTTAATATCAGCATCTGGTCCTGATACTATAACATCACCAACTTTTAATCCAACTGGTGCTATTATATATCTCTTTTCACCATCAGCATATACTACTAAAGCAATGTATGCTGTTCTGTTTGGATCGTATTCTATTGTAGCAACCTTTGCTGGAATACCATCCTTATTTCTCTTAAAGTCTATAATTCTATATTTTCTCTTAGCTCCACCACCATGGTGTCTAACAGTTATCTTACCTTGTGCATTTCTACCTGCATTTTTCTTTAATGTAACAAGAAGTGACTTTTCTGGTTGATCTGTAGTTATTTCTTCAAAAGTAGCCATAGTCATATGTCTTCTTGATGCAGTAGTTGGCTTAAACTTTTTAACTGCCATTGTAAATTCCCTCCTAACTTTAGCTTCTCTGGCATTCTAATGCCAATAATACGCTTTTCTATGCTTTATTGCATTCCTTCAAAGAATTCTATATTCTTACTATCTTCAGTTAAAGTAACAATTGCCTTCTTGAAGTCTGCTCTCTTTCCTACATGTACGCCCATTCTCTTTGTTTTTCCCATAGTTCTCATGGTTTGAACATCTTTAACCTTAACACCGAAAATCTCTTCTACAGCTCTTTTAATTTGAACTTTATTAGCGTTAATTTGAACTATGAAAGTGTACTTTTTGTCAGCCATAGCATTCATGCTTTTTTCAGTGATAACAGGCTTTCTTATGATATCATAGCTTGTCATTATGCGTAC
Source organism: Caproiciproducens sp. MSJ-32 (assembly GCF_018918055.1). Lineage (GTDB taxonomy): Bacteria > Bacillota > Clostridia > Clostridiales > Clostridiaceae > Clostridium. The sequence goes on along the minus strand of NZ_JAHLPS010000091.1, from coordinate 42,532 downwards.
ACCTCCTCAATTTTTGATACAGCATCCTTAGTTATGATTAATTTGTCAGCTTTTAATAAATCATAAACATTGATGTTGTTAGCTGGTATTATATTAACTCCAGCAATATTTCTAGTTGATTTGTATAGTACTTCATTAGCTTCTGCTGTTACTATTAAAGCTTTCTTTGCATCAAAAGCCTTTAATACTTGAACCATATCCTTAGTCTTTGGTGCTTCTAGAGTTAATGAGTCAAGTACGATCATTTGTCCGTCTTGAACCTTGCTAGTTAAAGCAGACTTCATAGCTACTCTTCTCATGCTCTTTGGCACTGACATTCTGTAATCTCTTGGCTTTGGTGCGAATACAACACCACCTTTTACCCATTGTGGAGCTCTTATAGAACCTTGTCTTGCTCTACCAGTTCCTTTTTGTCTCCAAGGCTTAATTCCGCCTCCTCTAACTTCAGCTCTAGTTTTAGCTGATTGAGTTCCTTGTCTTTTATTAGCTAATAAAGCTACTACAACTTGATGAATTGCATCAGCGTTAACTTCAACTCCGAACACTTTATCATTTAATTGGATATCTCCAATTTGTTTTCCTTCTTGATTGAATAATCCTACTGTAGGCATCCTGTTTCCTCCTTTCTACACAATTAAGCTTTAACTGCGTTTCTTATTACTACTGTGCCTTTATTTGGACCTGGGATACCACCCTTTATAAGTATTAAGTTTTTTTCAGGTATAACCTTAACTACTTCTAGGTTAAGTACTGTTGTATTAACAGCTCCCATATGTCCTGGCATTTTCTTGTTCTTAAATGTTCTTGATGGATCTGATGAAGCTCCCATAGAACCTACAGCTCTGTGGAACTTAGAACCGTGAGACATTGGTCCTCTATTAGCATTCCATCTCTTAATAACACCTTGGAATCCCTTACCTTTAGAAACTCCAGATACGTCAACTTTTTCTCCAGCTTCAAATATGTCAACTTTAATTTCTTGACCTACTTCATAAGCAGAGCAGTCTTCTAATCTAAATTCTTTAAGTCTTCTCTTTAAAGAAACACCAGCTTTTGCATAGTGACCCTTCATAGGCTTGTTAACTAATTTTTCTCTTATGTCGCCGAAGCCTACTTGTATTGCATCATAACCGTCTTTTTCAACAGTTTTCTTTTGAACAACAACACATGGGCCAGCTTCTACTACTGTTACTGGAACAACTTTTCCACTTGCATCGAAGATTTGAGTCATTCCTATCTTCTTTCCTAATATAGCTTTTTTCATGTATTACACCTCCTAAACATATCAGCGGACTGCATTGCAGTCTTAACAGTTTAAATGTTATTTATTTCTTGTAATTATAGTTTGATTTCGATATCAACACCTGCTGGTAAGTTTAATCTCATTAATGCATCAACAGTTTTTGGTGATGGATTAACTATGTCGATTAATCTCTTGTGTGTTCTGATTTCGAATTGTTCTCTAGAATCTTTGTACTTGTGAACAGCTCTTAATATTGTTACAACATCTTTTTCTGTTGGTAGTGGAACTGGTCCTGAAACCTTTGCTCCTGTTGACTTAGCTGTTTCAACGATTTTTTCAGCTGATTGATCTAATATTGTGTGATCAAAAGCCTTTAATCTGATTCTTATTTTTTGTTTTGACATCTTGGTTTCCCTCCTTTTCATGTACGCTTTACTTCTAACGCACAACAGCGGATATTCTATAAACTGTTCCTGGTGTTTCATAAATAATACCACGTTTATACAATCCCTGTCGTTGGATTCTAGATCCTAACATGCTCATCAAGAATTTACCCGGAAGTCCGGCAACCTCTTGATTCATCACTGTTTGCTATACAACTATTACATTATACTATTTTTATTTATTTTTTTCAACACTTTTTTATAATTTTGTATTTAGTTATATCTTTAATTCAACGTTTATATTCTATCTTTATTTTATACTTTTTTCAATAGCTATTTTTATTGTAATCGATAGACAAAATTTCTTTATTATCTTATTTTTTATAAGTATAAAATAAGAGGGTAGAAGCGTCCCTCTACCCTCTCAATGTGATCACATTTTCTTATTTATTGAATATATATTCATTTTATTATAAATTAATTATTTTAAAGTTATTTCTAAAATAATTATTCAACTATCTTAGTAACAACTCCTGAACCTACAGTTCTTCCACCTTCTCTGATAGCGAATCTTAATCCTTCATCCATTGCAACTGGAGTGATTAATTCAACGTTCATATCAATGTGGTCTCCTGGCATAACCATTTCCATTCCTTCTGGTAATTTGATTGTACCAGTGACGTCTGTTGTTCTGAAGTAGAATTGTGGTCTATATCCATCGAAGAATGGAGTATGTCTTCCACCTTCTTCTTTCTTAAGTACGTATACTTGACCTACGAATTTTTGGTGAGGTTTTACTGAACCTGGTTTTGCTAATACTTGACCTCTTTCGATGTCAGTTCTTTGGATACCTCTTAATAGAACCCCTACGTTATCTCCTGCTTGTGCTTCATCTAGTAACTTTCTGAACATTTCTATTCCTGTTACTACTGTCTTTCTGCTTTCTTCTGTTAATCCAACTATTTCAACTTCGTCGCTTAGCTTAAGAACTCCGCTTTCAACTCTTCCTGTTGCAACTGTTCCTCTACCAGTGATTGTAAATACGTCTTCTACTGGCATTAAGAATGGCTTATCTGTTGCTCTTTCTGGAGTTGGAATGTAGTTATCTACTGCTTCCATAAGTTCTAATATACAAGCTGTTGCTTGTGGATCTGTTGGGTTTTCTAATGCTTGTAGAGCTGATCCCTTAATTATTGGAATATCGTCTCCTGGGAAGTTGTATTCATTTAATAATTCTCTAACTTCCATTTCAACTAATTCTAATAATTCTTCGTCGTCTACCATATCTGCCTTATTTAAGAATACTACTATGTAATCAACACCAACTCTTGATGCTAGTAGTATATGTTCTCTTGTTTGTGGCATTGGACCGTCTGCTGCTGAAACAACTAGGATAGCTCCGTCCATTTGTGCAGCTCCAGTGATCATGTTCTTAACGTAGTCAGCGTGTCCTGGACAGTCAACATGCGCATAGTGTCTGTTGTCTGTTTGGTATTCTACGTGAGATGTATTTATTGTGATTCCTCTTTCTTTTTCTTCTGGTGCTTTATCGATTGATGCATAGTCAAATGCTTCTGCATATCCTTTCTTTGATAAAACAGTTGTTATTGCAGCTGTTAATGTTGTCTTACCATGGTCTACGTGACCGATTGTACCAATGTTTACGTGTGGTTTACTTCTTTCGAATTTTGATTTTGCCATTGTAAAATCCTCCTTTATGGAAATATATTTATATTAACCTTCTTGGTTATTATATCTAATTATCCGTGAATTTTCTACATTTAACATAAATTTTATTATATTAATAGATAGTTTATTATAATGTTCATAAAATAATTTATGAACATTATAATATTTTATTTAAAAGAATTACTTTCTTTCACCTTTGATCTTTTCTTGAATGTTCTTTGGAACTTCTTCATAGTGATCAAATGTCATTGAATATACACCTCTACCTTGAGTTCTTGATCTTAAAGTAGTTGCATATCCAAACATTTCTGAAATTGGAACGTATGATCTTATTACTTGTGCACCATTTACTGCTTCCATTCCTTCAATTTTACCTCTTCTTGAGTTAAGGTCTCCAATTACGTCTCCCATATATTCTTCTGGAACAGTAACTTCAACCTTAGCTATTGGTTCAAGAAGTACTGGGTCTGCCTTAGCCATAGCTTCTTTAAATGCCATAGATCCTGCAATCTTGAAGGCCATTTCAGATGAGTCAACTTCATGGTATGATCCATGAACTAACTTAACCTTGAAGTTAATAGTTTCATATCCTGCTATTATACCGTTTTGAGCAGCTTCTTGGATACCATTGTCTATAGCTGGAATGTATTCCTTTGGAATAACTCCCCCAACGATAGCATTTTCAAATGAATATCCGCTTTCTGATGGTTCCATTTCAATAACGCAGTGACCGTATTGTCCCTTACCACCTGATTGTTTTGCATATTTAGCTTCAGCCTTAACAGCTTTTCTAATAGTTTCTTTATATGCAACTTGTGGCGCACCAACGTTACATTCTACTTTAAATTCTCTTTGTAATCTATCAACTATAATTTCTAGATGAAGTTCTCCCATACCTGATATAATAGTTTGACCTGTTTCTTGATCTGTATAAGTCTTGAAAGTTGGGTCTTCTTCTGCAAGTTTAGCTAATGCTAAGCCCATCTTTTCTTGACCAGCCTTTGTCTTTGGCTCAATAGCTACAGAAATAACTGGTTCTGGGAATTCCATTGATTCTAGAATTATTGGATCGCTTTCTACACAAAGAGTATCTCCTGTTGTAGTGTTCTTTAATCCAATTATAGCTCCTAACTCACCAGCTTCTAATGATTCAACTTCTGATCTTGAGTTAGCATGCATCTTAACAAGTCTTCCAATTCTTTCTTTCTTACCTTTTGTTGAGTTAAGAACATAAGTACCGCTTTGCATTATTCCTGAATAAATTCTTGTAAATGCTAACTTACCAACAAATGGGTCAGTTGCAATTTTAAATGCTAAAGCTGATAATGGAGCATCGTCTGAAGCTTCTCTTACTGCATCTTCTCCATCTAAAGTCTTTCCTTTAACTGCTGGAATATCTAATGGTGAAGGTAAGAAGTTAACAACACCATCTATCATTTGTTGAACACCTTTGTTCTTATATGATGAACCGCAGATACATGGAACTATTTCGTTAGATATAGTAGCCTTTCTTAAAGCTGCTATTAATTCTTCATATGTTGGTTCTTCACCTTCTAAATATTTTTCCATTAATTCATCATCAGTTTCAGCAATTGCTTCTACCATTAGGCTTCTGTATTCTTCTGCTTGATCTACTAAATCAGCTGGAATTTCTTCTTCTCTTACATCAGTTCCTAAATCATTGTAGAAAACAATAGCTTTCATTGTTAATAAGTCTACCATTCCTCTGAATGTATCTTCAGAACCAATAGGGATTTGTATTGGAACTGCATTAGCATTTAATCTATCTCTAACTGTCTTGATACATCTAAAGAAGTCTGCTCCTGTAGCATCCATCTTATTAACATATATCATTCTTGGAACTCTATATTTATCTGCCTGTCTCCAAACAGTTTCAGTTTGTGGTTCAACCCCGCTCTTTGCATCTAGAACTGTTACAGCTCCGTCAAGAACTCTTAGAGATCTTTCAACTTCAACTGTAAAGTCTACGTGTCCTGGAGTGTCAATGATATTTAATTCATGGCCCTTCCAGTAGCAAGTTGTTGCAGCAGAAGTAATTGTTATACCTCTTTCTTGTTCTTGAACCATCCAGTCCATTTGTGAAGCACCTTCATGTGTTTCACCTATTTTGTGAGTTTTACCTGTATAGAATAGTATACGCTCAGTAGTTGTTGTCTTACCAGCATCTATGTGAGCCATTATACCGAAGTTACGGAATTTTTCTAAAGGATATTCTCTTGCCATGTGTATTTCCTCCTCTCAACGAGTAATTTTAAATTCGACAAGACTGTTTTGACCTAAGCCAAAACAGTCTCATGCAAGTATTAGTATCTATAATGAGCAAATGCTTTATTTGCTTCAGCCATCTTATGAGTATCTTCTCTTTTCTTAACAGCTGCTCCTGTATTGTTAGCTGCATCCATTATTTCTCCAGCTAATCTTTCAGCCATTATTTTTTCGCCTCTGTTTCTTGCAGCAGTTAAAAGCCATCTTATTCCTAAAGTCTGTCTTCTTTCAGGTCTAACTTCGATTGGAACTTGATAGTTAGCTCCACCTATTCTTCTAGCTTTAACTTCTAGTAAAGGCATTATATTATTTAAAGCTTCTTCAAATACTTCTAAAGCTTCTTTACCAGTTTTTTGTGCAACTATATCAAAGGCTTTGTAGCATATTTTTTGTGCTACTCCTTTTTTACCATCTTCCATTATGTTGTTGATTAACTTTGTAACAACCTTTGAATTATATATTGGATCTGGTAATACATCTCTCTTAGCGATATGTCCTTTTCTTGGCACTTTTCTTCCCTCCTTAACATTTAAAATTTAAGTTCATTGGTACTCTGCAATGATTACATTGCCGTAAAGTGTCGCTCTTCATCTATATAAACTTATTTTATAAATCTATGTAAATGTTGAAACCAACACTATTGCAATTTAATCAATTTATTACTTCTTAGCCTTAGGCTTTTTAGCACCATACTTTGATCTTCCTTGCATTCTGTTAGCTACTCCAGCACAGTCAAGTGCTCCTCTTATGATATGGTATCTAACACCAGGAAGGTCCTTAACTCTACCACCTCTTATTAGAACAACGCTGTGTTCTTGTAAGTTGTGTCCTACACCACCAATGTAAGCAGTTACTTCAACTCCATGTGTAAGTCTTACTCTGGCAATTTTTCTTAAAGCTGAGTTAGGCTTCTTTGGAGTAGTTGTTTTTACAACTGTACAAACTCCTCTTTTTTGTGGGCAATTATTAAGTGCTGGTGCTGCAGAAGTATAAACAGCAGACTTTCTACCTTTTCTTACTAATTGACTAATAGTTGGCATCTTTTCACCTCCTGAAAATTTTTTTATCTATATTAAATTAAGATAAAAGCTTATTATTTTTTTACAAATTATGGAATGCTAAAAATAATACTAATTCTATTTAGATTTCTTTTTAATTTGTAACTATACTTATTTTAAATTGTGTAAAAATTAATAAAAAATTTATTTTATTAATAACATTCAAATTTCATGAAGACAAAGAAAATCTCTTGTCTTCATGAATATAATAAACGTTAAATTATTTATCTTGCAAAATCACACAACTCGTATTTTATCATTTATGAATATGCATGTCAATAACAATAAACTCTATTATTCTATTGTTTCTGCAGCCTCATTTGCTGCTAAATCTGCTGGAACATCTAGCTTTATGTTTCTATACTTCATTAATCCTGTTCCTGCTGGGATTAACTTACCAATAATAACATTTTCTTTCAATCCTACCAATGGGTCTTTCTTTCCTTTAATAGCTGCATCTGTTAATACTCTTGTTGTTTCTTGGAAGGATGCTGCTGATAAGAAGCTGTCTGTTGCTAGAGCTGCCTTTGTTATACCAAGAAGAGTTTGTTCTCCTTTAGCTTCTTCTCCACCGAAAGCTCTAACTCTTTCATTTTCTGCTTCAAAATCAAACATATCTATCATTGTACCTGGTAATAAATCTGTATCCCCTGAATCAAGAACTTTCACTTTTCTTGTCATTTGTCTAATAACTACTTCTAGATGCTTATCGTTGATATCAACACCTTGTAGTCTATATACTTTTTGAACTTCTGATAATAAGTAATCTCTTGCTCCAGCTATTCCTTTTATAGCAGCTATATCATGTGGATTTATAGAACCTTCTGTAATTCCATCTCCAGCCTCTATCACATCACCATTTGAAACTTTAAGTCTTGATCCAAATGGTATTTCATAGCTGCGTTCTTCACCATCATCACTGACAACATAAACTGTTCTCTTTTTCTTAGTTTCTTCTATTCTTACGGTTCCTGAGATTTCACTTACAATTGCTAATCCCTTTGGCTTTCTAGCTTCAAATAACTCTTCAACTCTAGGAAGACCTTGTGTAATATCTGCTCCTACAACTCCACCTGTGTGGAATGTTCTCATTGTAAGTTGGGTTCCTGGTTCCCCTATTGATTGTGCAGCTATAATACCAACTGCTTCACCAATATTAATCTTTTGTGCTGTAGCCATATTCATACCATAGCATTTAGCACAAACACCAACCTTAGATTTGCATGTAAACACTGATCTAATTTTAACTTTCTTAATTCCAAGAGTTGGAATTTTTTCTGACATGCTCTTATCAATATATTGATCAGCTTCTAAAAGTACTTCTCCAGTTTCTGGATGAATAACTGGTTCTGCAGTATATCTTCCATATAATCTTTCGGATAATCCTTCAACTGCTTCATTACCTTCTTTTATTTCAGATACATATAAACCTTCTGTGCTTCCACAATCTTCTTCTCTTACTATAACTTCTTGAGATACGTCAACAAGTCTTCTTGTTAAGTAACCTGAGTCTGCAGTTTTTAAAGCTGTATCGGCATTACCTTTTCTAGCTCCGTGAGTTGATATGAAGTATTCTAAAACTCCTAGACCTTCTCTGAAGGATGCTCTGATTGGTAATTCTATAATCTTACCAGTAGGACTAGCCATAAGTCCTCTCATACCAGCTAATTGCTTAATCTGAGACTTAGAACCTCTCGCTCCTGAATCAGCCATCATGAATATTGGATTAAACTTATCCATACTTTCCATTAGGGCATCAGCGATATCTTCTGTTGTCTTAGTCCATTTTTCAATTACTCTTTCATATCTTTCATCTTCAGATATGAAACCTCTCTTATACATTTTTTCTATTTTACTAACAGTTTCATCCGCATCTTTTAGTAAGTCATATTTTTGCTTTGGTACGCTCATATCTGATACTGCTACTGTTACGGCTCCAATTGTTGAATAATGATATCCAACAGCCTTAATCTTATCTAGCATTATAGCAGTTTCAGTTGGTCCATGAACTTCGTAACATTTACCTATAATTTTTCCTAAAGTTTTCTTACTTACTAAGAAATCAACTTCTAAATCAAATTCATGCTCTGGATTTGATCTATCAACAAGGCCTAAATCTTGAGGTATAGACTCATTGAATATTATTTTTCCAACTGTTGTATTAATTATTCCGTGTCTAACTTCACCATTTACTTCTCTAAACATTCTTACTTTAATAGCAGCATGAATGTCTATTTCATTTAGTCTGTAAGCCATTATAGCTTCTTCTTTAGACGCAAATATCTTACCTTCACCTTTACATCCTTCTTTTGTCATTGTTAGGTAGTATGAACCTAAAACCATATCTTGTGTAGGTACACAAACTGGCTTACCATCTGATGGCTTCATTATATTTGTTGCAGCTAACATTAAGAATCTTGCTTCTGCTTGAGCTTCAACTGATAAAGGTAAGTGAACAGCCATTTGGTCACCATCGAAGTCAGCATTGTATGCTGTACAAACTAATGGATGTAATTTTATAGCTCTACCTTCTACTAATACAGGTTGGAAAGCTTGAATTCCTAATCTGTGAAGTGTAGGTGCACGGTTTAATAGAACTGGGTGATCTGTAATAACATCTTCAAGTACATCCCATACTTGATTATTTACTCTTTCAACCATTCTTTTTGCACTTTTTATGTTATGAGCTATTCCTTCTTCAACTAACTTCTTCATTACGAAAGGCTTGAATAATTCTAAGGCCATTTCTTTTGGAAGTCCGCATTGATACATTTTAAGCTCTGGTCCTACAACGATAACTGATCTACCAGAATAGTCAACTCTTTTTCCTAGTAGGTTTTGTCTAAATCTACCTTGTTTTCCTTTTAGCATATCTGATAAAGACTTAAGAGGTCTATTTCCTGGACCTGTAACTGGTCTTCCTCTTCTACCGTTGTCTATAAGAGCATCAACTGCTTCTTGAAGCATTCTCTTTTCATTTCTAACGATTATTTCTGGAGCTCCTAAATCTAAAAGCTTCTTTAATCTGTTATTTCTATTTATAACTCTTCTGTATAGGTCATTTAAGTCTGAAGTAGCAAATCTTCCTCCATCTAGTTGAACCATAGGTCTTAATTCTGGTGGAATTACTGGTATAACATTTATTATCATCCACTTTGGTTCATTACCAGATTTTCTAAAGGATTCTACAACTTCTAATCTTCTAATTATTCTTACTTTCTTTTGACCTGTACTATTTTTTAATTCTTCTTTTAATTCTCTTGCTTGAGCTTCTAAATCAATTTCAGCTAATAATTGTTGAATTGATTCAGCACCCATTCCTGCTACAAAGCTATCTTCTCCGTATTTTTCAACAGCTTCCCTATACTCTTTTTCAGTAAGAAGTTGTTTCTTTAAAAGAGGAGTTTCTTTAGGATTTATTACAATATATGAAGCGAAATATAGCACCTTTTCTAAAGCTCTTGGTGACATATCAAGTAATAATCCCATTCTTGATGGAATTCCCTTGAAGTACCAGATGTGAGAAACTGGGGCTGCAAGTTCTATATGCCCCATTCTTTCTCTTCTTACTTTAGCCTTAGTAACTTCAACTCCACATCTGTCACAAACTATTCCCTTATATCTAACTCTCTTATACTTACCACAATGACATTCCCAGTCTTTTGTAGGTCCAAATATTCTTTCACAGAATAGACCGTCTCTTTCTGGTTTTAAAGTTCTATAGTTTATTGTTTCAGGTTTTTTTACTTCTCCTCTTGACCATTCTCTTATTTGGTCTGGTGAAGCTAAACCTATTTGTAATGCATCAAAATTATTCAATTCAAACAAGGGTATATCCTCCCTTCAAATTTAGTCTTCATCATTTACAAAATCGTCAAATCCTAGATCTTCTGCATGAAATCCTTCTAATAAGGAATCATCAAAATCGCTGTCATCCTCTATTGGTTCTTCATCTGATATTTTATAACTGTCATCAATATCTACATTGTCTGGAGTTATATCTTCAGTACCTTCTATATTAACATCTAAATCATCAACATCTGTATCAATGAATTCTTTAAGTTTTACTTCTTCATTTTCTTCATTTAATACTTTAACATCTAAGCATAATGCTTGAAGTTCTTTTATTAATACTTTAAAGGATTCTGGAACGCCTGGTTCAGGAATATTTTCTCCCTTAACAATAGCTTCATAAGTTTTAACTCTACCTACAATATCATCTGACTTAACAGTTAATATTTCTTGTAATGTATGAGCTGCACCATATGCTTCTAAAGCCCAAACTTCCATTTCTCCAAATCTTTGACCACCAAATTGTGCCTTACCACCTAGTGGTTGTTGAGTTACTAATGAATATGGTCCTGTTGACCTTGCGTGAATCTTATCGTCAACTAAGTGAGCTAGCTTTAAGATATACATTATTCCAACAGTTACCTCATTATCAAAAGGCTCTCCTGTTCTACCATCATATAAAATTGTCTTACCATTTGCTTGATATCCAGCCTTTTCTAAGCATTCTTGTATATCTTCATAAGTTGCTCCATCAAATACAGGAGTAGCAACATGCCATCCTAATTTGCTTGCAGCCCATCCTAAGTGAACTTCAAGTACTTGACCTATATTCATACGTGAAGGAACCCCTAATGGGTTTAAACATATTTGTAGAGGTCTTCCATCTGGTAAGAAAGGCATATCTTCTTCTGGTAAGATTCTTGAGATAACCCCTTTGTTTCCGTGACGTCCTGCCATCTTGTCACCAACAGAAATCTTTCTCTTTTGAGCAATATAGCATCTAACTAATTCATTAACTCCAGGGTTTAGCTCATCACCATTTTCTCTAGTAAATATTTTAACATCTACTATTATTCCAGCTTCCCCATGAGGAACTCTTAAAGAAGTATCTCTTACTTCTCTTGCCTTTTCTCCAAATATAGCTCTTAATAATCTTTCTTCTGCAGTTAGTTCAGTTTCTCCCTTTGGTGTTACTTTTCCTACAAGTATATCACCTGATCTAACTTCAGCACCAATTCTTATTATTCCTCTATCGTCTATGTCTTTTAATGCATCTTCACTTACATTAGGAATATCTCTTGTAATTTCTTCAGGTCCTAATTTTGTATCTCTAGCTTCGCATTCATATTCTTCTATATGAATTGAAGTAAAGATATCTTCTCTTACTAATTCTTCAGATATCAGCATAGCATCTTCGTAGTTGTAACCTTCCCATGTGATAAAGCCCATTCTGATATTCTTTCCTAATGATATTTCTCCTAAATCTGTAGAAGGACCGTCTGCGATCACTTCGTTTTTGAATACTATATCACCCTTTTGAACAATAGGTCTTTGATTTATACATGTTCCTTGGTTACTTCTCTTGAATTTTAATAATTTATAAGTATCTATTCCGCCATCTGAATCTCTTCTTATTCTTATTTCATCAGCACTTACATATACAACCTTACCTGAGTTTTTAGCTTTACGAAGTACTCCTGAATCATAAGCAGCCTTGTATTCTATTCCTGTTCCTACAATTGGAGCTTCTGGCTTTAATAGTGGAACTGCTTGACGTTGCATGTTTGATCCCATAAGTGCTCTTGAAGCATCATCATTTTCAAGGAAAGGAATCATTGCTGTTGCAACTGAAACAATTTGTCTTGGAGATACGTCAACTAAGTCAACTTCTTCAGAATTAACTACTAGTACTTCATCTAGGTATCTAACAGTTACTCTTTTATCTATAAATCTTCCATTTTCGTCAAGAGGTTCTTGAGCTTGTGCTATATAATATAAATCTTCTTCATCAGCTGTAAAGTATTTAATTTCGTCAGTAACAACGCCTTTTTCCTTATCAACAATTCTATATGGTGTTTCTATAAATCCATATTCATTTACTCTAGCAAAAGTAGATAATGAGTTTATAAGTCCTATGTTTGGTCCTTCTGGAGTTTCTATAGGACACATTCTACCATAGTGTGAATAGTGAACGTCTCTTACTTCAAAACCAGCTCTTTCTCTTGAAAGTCCACCTGGTCCTAAAGCTGATAATCTTCTCTTGTGAGTTAATTCTGATAACGGATTGATTTGGTCCATGAATTGTGATAATTGAGAACTACCAAAAAATTCCTTAATAGCAGCTGATACTGGTCTTATATTTATTAACATCTGAGGAGTTATTGCTTCTTGATCTTGTATTGTCATTCTTTCCTTAACTACTCTTTCCATTCTTGAAAGACCAATTCTAAATTGATTTTGTAATAATTCTCCAACAGATCTAATTCTTCTATTTCCTAAATGGTCTATGTCATCAACATATCCAATGCCATAACGTAAGCCTAATTGATAGCTTATTGTTGCATATATATCATCTTTGATAATATGCTTTGGAATAAGATTAATTATGTTCTTTTTAATCTCTTCCTTTATACTCGTTTCATCATCATAATTATCTAATATTTCTTTTAAAGTTGGGTAATGAACCATTTCCTTTATATTTAAATCACTTATATCAAATGGTACAACCTTATTAATATCTACAAAGTGATTACCTATTACTCTTACCACTTTGTCTTCAACTAAAACATCAACAGAATTAATACCTGAATTTTGTATTTCTTCTGCCTTTACTCTGTTAATTTTTTGACCTTTTTCTACTATAATTTCTCCTGTTTCAGGGTTAACTATATCAGTTGCTGTAATTTGATTTACTAGTCTGATATTTAAAGCTAACTTTTTGTTAAACTTATATCTACCAACCCTTGACAAGTCATATCTCTTAGGGTCAAAAAATATTGAATCTATAAGAGAAACAGCACTATCCACAGTTGGTGGTTCGCCTGGTCTTAATCTCTTATATATTTCTAATAAAGCTTCCTCTCTGGATTTAGTATTATCTTTTTCTATTGTAGCTCTTAGTCTTTCTTCTTCTCCAAAGAAGCTTAATAATTCTTGGTCACTTCCATATCCCATCGCTCTAGCTAATATAGTAATAGGAAGCTTTCTTGTTTTATCTATTCTTACATAGATAACACCGTTAGAATCTGTTTCATATTCTAACCAAGCACCTCTATTTGGTATTACTGTTGATGAAAATAGCTTTTCACCACTTTTATCAACATTATAATTGTAATAAACTCCAGGAGATCTTACTAACTGACTTACTATTACTCTTTCAGCACCATTAATAATGAAAGTTCCTTGTTCAGTCATTAGAGGGAAATCTCCCATAAATACTTCTTGTTCTTTAATTTCACCTGTTTCTTTATTTTGTAATCTTACAGAAACTTTTAGTGGCGCAGCATAAGTAGCATCTCTTTCCTTACACTCTTCCACAGAATACTTAATACTATCCATATCAAGTTTGTAATCAACAAATTCAAGTACAAGATTACCAGTGAAATTTGTAATTGGATTTATGTCGTCAAAAACTTCATAAAGTCCTTCATCTAAAAACCACTGATATGAATCTAATTGTACTTCAATAAGATTTGGCATTTCGGTTGCATCTTTAACCTTACCAAAACTCATTCTAGTTCTTTTTCCATTTTGGACAGGATGTACCATGAATTTTCACCCCTTGCATTAAACTAAAATAACCCAAAGCATAGTTCCCCTAAGGATACTTGCTTTCGGATAGCAACACTTATTAGTATAACCATTTTTATACTGGTTATGCAATTTCTCAATATAATTATAATATCCCATATTGAATAGTACATTTAGTTATAGTATCATACAATTAAAGCGATGTCAATATTCTTATATAAAATCACTTCAACTTAAAAGATACCTTATTTATAAAACCATATAAAGTATACCAGGAAATTAATATTTTATATAGTTTTATTTTATTAGAATTAAAAAGGTGCTTTAAACAGCACCTTTTCTTAATTAAAAATTAATTACTTAAGTTCTACTTCTGCTCCAACTTCAGCAAGTTTAGCTTTCATTTCTTCAGCTTCTTCTTTAGCAACGCCTTCCTTAATTGTCTTAGGAGCTCCGTCAACTATTTCCTTAGCTTCTTTTAATCCTAATCCAGTTAATTCTCTAACTACTTTGATTACCTTAATCTTGTTGGCACCAGCGCTTGCTAATACTACGTCAAATTCTGATTTTTCTTCTGCTGCTGCAGCACCTGCAACTGCTGCACCTGCTACTGCTACTGGAGCAGCTGCGCTTACACCAAATTCTTCTTCACAAGCTTTAACTAGCTCGTTTAATTCTAAAACAGTCATTTCTTTTATAGCTTGAATTATATCTTCTCTTGTCATTTAAATTGCACCTCCAAATTTTTTATCAGTTTTATTCAGCTGATTCTGATTCTTTCTTTTCTTTAATTGCATTTAATAAGTATGCAAGATTTGATAATGGAGCTTTGAAGCTTCCAAGAAGTTTTGCAATAAGAACTTCTTTTGATGGTATTGTAGCGATTTTTTCAATTTCTTCTTTATTATATAAAGCTCCTTCCACAATACCTGCTTTTAATTCTAATTTCTTATGATCCTTAGCAAATGTATGTAATACTCTTGCAGGAGCAGTAGCATCATCATATCCAAATGCTATAGAAACAGGCCCTTCTAAATATTGTTCTAGACCTTCGATACCTAATTCTTTAGCTGCTAATAATACTAAAGTGTTCTTATAAACCTTGTATTCAACGCCAGCTTCTCTTAATGTTTTTCTTAAGTTAGTATCTTCTTCAACAGTTAAACCTTGATAATTAGCTAAAACAATACTCTTTGAATTTTGTAACTTTTCTTTAATTTCAGCTACTTTAGCTTCTTTAATTCTTCTGTTATTATTCATTACTGTGTGTCCACCTCCTCACAGTTTACAACTGCTATTTTATAATAAATAAGGCCTTCCCATAGACATAGGAAGACCAATAAATAAATTAATCACTTACCTTGGTATTCCTCGGTAGGCAATTAATTTAAACCTTGCGGCACCTACTGTCTTTGGAATTAGTATTCATTTTTACAACAGTAGTTATTTTACAACATAACTACATATATGTCAATACTAATCTAGAACTTTTTGTGGATTTATTTTAGCTCCAGGTCCCATTGTGCTGGAAACTGATACAGACTTGATATATTGTCCTTTAGCAGCTGCTGGTTTAGCTTTAACTATAGCTTCCATTAAAGTTTGGAAGTTTTCATATAGTTTATCAACTCCGAAAGATTTCTTTCCGATTGGACAGTGAACTATAGCTGTTTTATCTACTCTATATTCAACCTTACCAGCTTTAATTTCTGCAATTGCTTTAGCAACATCAAATGTTACAGTTCCTGATTTTGGGTTTGGCATTAATCCTTTAGGTCCTAAAAGTCTACCTATTCTACCAACAACTCCCATCATATCAGGAGTAGCAACTACTACATCATAATCGAACCAGTTTTCAGTTTGAATCTTTTGAACTAGTTCTTCTCCTCCAACGAAATCTGCTCCGGCAGCTTCAGCTTCTTTAGCTTTATCTCCTTTAGCAAAAACTAAAACTCTTACAGTTTTTCCTGTTCCGTTTGGAAGAACAACTGCTCCTCTTACTTGTTGATCTGCATGTCTTGGGTCTACCCCTAATCTAACATGTAGTTCAATAGTTTCATCAAACTTAGCTTTAGCAGTCTTTACAGCTAATTCTAAAGCTTGTTTTGGTTCATATAATGCACTTTTGTCTATTAGCTTTGCGCTTTCAATATAATTTTTTCCCATAACTTGCCTCCTTTGTGGTAATAACGGTTTTTACCTCCCACTATTTTTACGAATTACTCTTCTACTGTTACTCCCATACTCTTAGCAGTTCCAATTACCATGCTCATAGCACTTTCTATTGAAGCTGCATTTAAGTCAGGCATTTTTAATTCAGCAATTTTTCTAACTTGATCTTTAGTTAACTTACCAACTTTGTTCTTGTTTGGTACTCCTGAACCACTTTCAATACCTAATTCTTTCTTAATTAGTACTGCAGCTGGTGGAGTCTTTAGTACGAAACTAAAAGATCTATCTTGGTAAACTGTAATTACAACTGGAATTGTTAATCCAGCTTGGTTTGCAGTTTTTGCATTATACTCCTTACAGAATCCCATAATGTTAACACCATGTTGACCTAATGCTGGTCCTACTGGTGGTGCTGGTGTTGCCTTACCTGCAGGAAGTTGAAGTTTAATTATTCCTGTTACTTTCTTAGCCATGTATATTCCTCCTATACTGTGGTAATACGGACTTTTTGTCCTCCCACTTTATTAAAACATTAGTTTATATTAAACTAATTTTTCAACTTGTGTAAAATCAAGTTCAGCTAGAGTTTCTCTGCCAAACATATCAATTAATACTTTTATCTTACGTTTTTCAAAATTTATCTCTTGGATCGTTGCTGTAAAATCTCTTAACGGTCCAGAGGTAACTCTTATTGACTCTCCTACCTCTAAATCAATCTCAACAGGAGCTTCTTTAACTCCCATAGATTCAACTTCTTCATCGGTAAGAGGAACTGGTTTAGAAGCAGGGCCAACAAAACCTGTTACACCCCTTGTGTTTCTAACCACATACCATGATTCATCTGTCATTAGCATTTTTACTAACACATATCCAGGAAACTTCTTTTTTAGAGAAACCTTTTGTTTCCCATCTTTTTCTTCTATAACTTCTTCCATAGGAACTTGTATATCCTGAAGTAAGCCTTGAAGATTTCTATTTTCAATAGTTTTTTCAAGATTTGCTTTAACCTTGTTTTCGTAACCTGAGTATGTGTGTACAACATACCATCTTGCTTTTTCGCTCATATTTTCTTTAGGTGAATATCACCTTAACCTCCTTACTTTAATCTAAGAACCAATTCAAAGAGGTTTTGAAAAATATAATCTAACCCGCCTACTAATATTACATATATTAGTATGACTACGCCAACTGCAATTAACGCTTTTTTAGTTTCATTTTTAGAAGGCCAAGTTATTCTATTAACTTCTGCCTTAACCTCTCTAAAAAGCTTAAGTAATCCACCTTTATTAGGTGTATTTTTAGTTAAATTTACATTTTCCTTAACAGCCATTACTTCACATCCTTAATTATTGTGAGTATATGTCATCACTATATCAGCTGATTATTTTGTTTCTTTATGAAGTGTATGCTTTTTACAGAACTTGCAGTATTTATGCATTTCTAATCTGTCTGGATTATTTTTCTTGTTCTTCATAGAATTATAATTTCTTTGCTTACACTCTGTGCATGCTAAAGTCACTTTCACTCTCACAGTCTGCACCTCCAGTTTACAGTAAATAATATAAAACTTACTATGTTTATCTTAATGTATTTTCGTTAATTACCTAAACACATTACCACAAAAGACAATGTGTGTCAATATATAAGATTTTGTAAGGGATTAAGTATTAAAACCCAATCCCTCCAATAATCACCAACAACTAATTACTCAACTATCTTAGTAACAACTCCTGAACCTACAGTTCTTCCACCTTCTCTGATAGCGAATCTTAATCCTTCATCCATTGCAACTGGAGTGATTAATTCAACGTTCATATCAATGTGATCTCCTGGCATAACCATTTCCATTCCTTCTGGTAATTTGATTGTACCAGTAACGTCTGTTGTTCTGAAGTAGAATTGTGGTCTATATCCATCGAAGAATGGAGTATGTCTTCCACCTTCTTCTTTCTTAAGTACGTATACTTGACCTACGAATTTTTGGTGAGGTTTTACTGAACCTGGTTTTGCTAATACTTGACCTCTTTCGATGTCAGTTCTTTGGATACCTCTTAATAGAACCCCTACGTTATCTCCTGCTTGTGCTTCATCTAGTAACTTTCTGAACATTTCTATTCCTGTTACTACTGTCTTTCTGCTTTCTTCTGTTAATCCAACTATTTCAACTTCGTCGCTTAGCTTAAGAACTCCGCTTTCAACTCTTCCTGTTGCAACTGTTCCTCTACCAGTGATTGTAAATACGTCTTCTACTGGCATTAAGAATGGCTTATCTGTTGCTCTTTCTGGAGTTGGAATGTAGTTATCTACTGCTTCCATAAGTTCTAATATACAAGCTGTTGCTTGTGGATCTGTTGGGTTTTCTAATGCTTGTAGAGCTGATCCCTTAATTATTGGAATATCGTCTCCTGGGAAGTTGTATTCATTTAATAATTCTCTAACTTCCATTTCAACTAATTCTAATAATTCTTCGTCGTCTACCATATCTGCCTTATTTAAGAATACTACTATGTAATCAACACCAACTCTTGATGCTAGTAGTATGTGTTCTCTTGTTTGTGGCATTGGACCGTCTGCTGCTGAAACAACTAGGATAGCTCCGTCCATTTGTGCAGCTCCAGTAATCATGTTCTTAACGTAGTCAGCGTGTCCTGGACAGTCAACGTGTGCATAGTGTCTGTTGTCTGTTTGATATTCTACGTGAGATGTATTTATTGTGATTCCTCTTTCTTTTTCTTCTGGTGCTTTATCGATTGATGCATAATCAAATGCTTCTGCATATCCTTTCTTTGATAAAACAGTTGTTATTGCAGCTGTTAATGTTGTCTTACCATGGTCTACGTGACCGATTGTACCAATGTTTACGTGTGGTTTACTTCTTTCGAATTTTGACTTTGCCATTGTAAAATCCTCCTTATATTTTCTTAATAAACTTTGCCTAGCGTTTTGTAATATTAATTGGAGCTCACGATCGGGATTGAACCGACGACCTCCGCCTTACCAAGGCGACGCTCTGCCTACTGAGCTACGTGAGCAGTTATATATAATAATATATATGTTTATATACCAATTATAAAGTTTACTATTTTCCAAAAAATTTGTCAATAAAAATTTAACGACTTATTTCCCTGAATAAAGACACTTTTCAAGCTTTCTTTTAACTCTTTGTAAAGCATTATCTATAGATTTAGCCTGTCTGTCTAAATCACTAGCTATTTCTTGGTATGATTTACCATCTAAATAAGATTGTAGTACTTCCATTTCCAAATCTGATAATACCTTACTCATCTCATTCTCTATATATTTAATTTGTTCTTTTCCAATTATAAGCTCCTCAGGATCTGTTATTTTCAATTCAGAAAGCACATCTATTAAAGTCCTGTCTGATTCTTCTTCATATATAGGTTTATTAAGTGATACGTAAGTATTTAATGGAATATGCTTTTGTCTTGTAGCTGTTTTTATAGCAGTTATTATTTGCCTTGTTATGCAAAGTTCTGCAAAAGCTTTAAAACTTGTTAATTTTTCAGGATTAAAATCTCGTATTGCTTTATATAAACCTATCATTCCTTCTTGATATATATCTTCTTTATCTGCTCCAATTAAAAAATAAGATTTTGATTTTGCTTTTACAAAATTTTCGTATTTAGAAATCAAAAACTCCTGTGCTCTAGTATTTCCTGCTTTAGCTTCTATAACAATTTCTTCATCAGTTTTATTTTCAAATTCTGAAAATAACCCAAGTTTCTTCTTTCTATATCCCAATACCTCGTCACCCCACTTATCCCTTATGATATAACCTAATAGTATAATAAATATAGCTTAATATCAATATACTTATTAAGTTATTATTTACCTCTTCTCCAAGCTTCAAATTTTTTAATTATATCTTCCTCTAAATTATCACCTAAATTATTTTTTACATTATCTTGAATACTGCTTTTTACATTAGTAATTTTATTTTGTGTTTTTAAAACCTCATTATAAAATTCTATGGAAGATATTCTTACAGCTCCTCGTTGAAAAATTATCTGCTGTTGGAGCCAATCAGAAGTAACTACATAAACCTCATACTTTCTCCCGATATTATGTACTTCCCTTTCTATATATGAGTCTGCTGTTTCTCCATCCTTTGTAAATATTACACTAAGGTTTTTATAAACTTCTTCTTTCTTTTCAATGCTTCCAGCTACCATATGGGCATCAAAAACTATTACTATTTTACATTCTTCATATACTGAATAGTTATGTAAAATATCTATAAGAGTTCGCCTTGCTCCCTCAAAGCTATATTTCTTTTCTTTTTTTAAATTAGGCCAACTATTTATTACGTTATATCCATCAACAAATATAATCTTCACGTTTACCTCTTTGACTTATTTATTTAATAATCTTCCTTTTAATATTTCATACATCATTATACCACCAGCAACCGAAGCATTTAAAGAGTTAATTTTTCCTACCATAGGTATTTTAACTAATTTATCGCACTTCTTTAATGTAAGTTTTGATATCCCTCTTCCTTCACTTCCTATAACCACTGCACAAGGTCCTGAAAAGTTTACTTCATAACTATACTCTTTTCCTTCAATATCAGCTCCATATATCCAAATTCCTTTTTCCTTTAGTTCATCAATTATTGAATTTATATTTGTAACCTTTGCTATTTTCATATGCTCTATAGCACCAACTGAAGCTTTATAAACTGTTGCTGTTACTCCTACATTTCTTCTTTTGGGAATAATAATTCCATGAACTCCACATAACTCTGCAGTTCTTATTATAGATCCTAAGTTATGAGGATCTTCTATTTCATCTAATATAACTATAAAAGGATCTTCATTTCTTTCTTTTGCAAGTTTAAGCATATCTTCAACTTCAGAATAAACAAAAGGAGTAACCTGTGCTATAACACCTTGGTGACTCATTCCACCGCTCATTGTATCAAGCTTTTTCCTATCTACTTCTTTTAATACTACCTTTTTTTCCTTTGCCATATTTATAATAGCCTTTATAGACCCTTCCATATTTCCGCTAGCTATATAAATACATTCTATAGTTCTACTTCCCTTTAATAGCTCCATAACCGCATTTCTACCAACAACTAAATCCTCTCTTATCTCTATTGAAGATGAATTCCCGTCAAACTGCTTTTCTGTTTCTTTTTTTCTTTGTCCTTTTCCTTTTATCTTTCCTTCTAAAAGTTCTCTTTCCATTCTAGCTTTAAGTCTAGCTTCTCTATTACCTTTTGTCATTATAATCACTCCTTCTTATTATTTTAATTTGCTTATATTATTTCCATGCTTCTCTCTAATATTTCTGATAATCTTGTTTTATTACCTATCAAATACAAATATCCAATTAGGGCTTCAAATCCTGTTGCATTTCTATAGTCTATAACATCTGCATTTTTAGGAATAGTTGCTGATTTTGTATTCCTGCCTCTCTTATAAATATATAATTCATCTTCTTCCAAACTATCTTCAATAGTCTTAATTATCTTAGATTGAGCCTGGGCCTTGACATATTGAATTGCTTTAAGATGAATCTTATGAACAGATAACTCTACATTATTTGATAGGATATAATTCCTTATAAAAATTTCAAAAACCGCATCTCCTATTAAAGCTAACTGCAGGGGGTTTAATCTCCTGGCTTCTTCTTTTGTAAATTCTCTTGTTCTTAAATCATCCAGCATTTTATCACTCCTCTAAATAAAGGCTGCAATACTGCAGCCCTCTTAGCATTACTTTATAATTTTCCATCTAACTCCTTGTGGAGTATCTTCTAGAATTATATTTCTAGCTCTTAAATCATCTCTTATTTTATCTGCTAGTGCAAAGTTTTTATTTTTCCTTGCTTCCTGTCTTTGTTTTATTAATTCTTCAACTTCTTCTTCTAAGCTTAACTTTGTTGAATTTTGAAGTATTCCAAGAGGAGCTCCTAACTCTCTAATTAAATTTAATGCTTCTTGGCACAGTTCCTTTGAAGACTCAATAGATATGTTAGTATTTATATCTTTTATTAAATCAAAAATTGCAGTTATAGCATCTGCCGTATTAAAATCATCATCCATTTTTTCTATATATTTTTGTCTATATACATCTAAAGATTTTAAATATTCTCTTTCCTTATCATCCATTTTTTCTTTTTTTACTTCATCTATAAGGTTTTCTAAATTGTTAATAGCATTGTACATTCTCTCTACTGATGATTTAGCTGATTCAAGAAGATCTTCACTAAAATTTAAAGGCGATCTATAATGACCTGATAACATTAAAAATCTTACAACATCAGCGCTATAATCTTTTAATATTTCTCTTGCAGTTAAAAAGTTATTCAAGGATTTAGACATTTTTTGATTGTTTATATTTAAGAAGGCACCATGCATCCAATAATTTGCGAACTTTTTACCTGTTAGGGCTTCACTTTGTGCTATTTCATTTTCATGATGAGGGAAGGTTAAATCTACTCCTCCAGCATGAATATCTATGGTGTCTCCTAATAATTTTTTTGCCATGCAAGAGCATTCTATATGCCATCCTGGTCTTCCTTTTCCCCATGGGCTATCCCAAGCTGGCTCACCAGGTTTTTGAGCTTTCCATAAAGCAAAATCCATTGGATCTTCTTTTCTTTCATCTACATTAATTCTTGCTCCTGCTTTTAGATCCTCAAGATTTTGACCAATTAACTGGCCATAACTTTCAAATTTATTAGTTCTAAAATATACATCTCCATCTACTTCATAGGCATAGCCTTTTTCAATTAAGCCGCTAATAAATTCTATAATATCTTCAATAAATTCTGTTGCTCTTGGATTAATGGAAGCTCTCTTTATATTTAAACCGTCTGCATCTTTATAATATTCTTGAATATATTTATCTCCTACATCCTTTACAGTTGTACCTTCTTCATTTGCTCTTTTAATCATTTTGTCATCTATATCTGTAAAGTTTTGTACAAACTTGACCTTATATCCTCTATACTCAAAATATCTTCTAATAGTATCAAAAACTATAAAAGTTCTTCCATTCCCTATATGAAAATAGTTATACACAGTTGGTCCACAGACATACATCTTTATTTCTCCTGGAGTAATAGGGATGAATTCTTCTTTTTTCCTCGTTAAACTATTATAAATCTTCATTTATAATACCCCCTATCTTATAGATATTTTATTTTTCTCAAACTCTTCTTTTACCCTAGCTGCAACTTCTTCTATTTTTATATTTTCAATTTCTGAAGTCCTTAACTTAAATTCAACCATACCTTCAGATACCTTTTTACCAACAGTTATTCTCATTGGTATACCCATAAGGTCTGAATCTTTAAACTTAACTCCAGCTCTTTCATTTCTGTCATCAAAAATTACATCTATTCCCATAGCTTTTAATTCTTCATATATTTCATTTGCAACTTTCATTTGCATTTCATCTTTTATATTTACTGCTATAACATTAACATGATATGGAGCTACTGATAATGGCCATATAATTCCGTTTTCATCATGGTTCTGCTCTATTATTGATGCCATTGTTCTTGTTACACCTATTCCATAGCAGCCCATTAAAAAAGGAACCTCTTTTCCATTTTCATCTATAAATTTTGCATTCATTGCTTCAGAATATTTTGTTCCAAGCTTGAAAATGTGACCTACTTCTGTTCCCTTTGATATTGTTATTTTTCCACCACAAACTGGGCAGTTTTCACCTTCTGTTATATTTCTATAATCTCCAACCTTACCTTCAAAATCTCTGCCATAATTAACATTTTCAAAATGATATCCAGTTTCGTTAGCTCCTACAATAAAATTATACATATTAGCTACTTCTTCATCTACTAATAAAATATCAACATTTAAATTTATAGGACCTGCAAAACCTACTTGTGCATTTGTAGCCTTAAAAACTTCCTCAGGACTAGCCATGCTTAAATCAACAACTCCACCTAAAGCATTAGAAAGCTTAACTTCATTTACTTCTCTATCACCTCTAACCATAACTGCTACTATTTTACCATCAGCATTATATATTAGAGTTTTAGCAAATTTCTTTTTAGTTGTATTAAAGAATTTAATTAAGTCCTCTATAGTTCTTACATTAGGTGTTTCTATCTTATTTATTTCTTTATATTCTTCTTTTTCAGCTTTTTCTGGAGTTGAAGGCGCCTTTTCAATATTTGCTGCATAGTCGCAGTTTGTACAGAATACTACATCATCTTCTCCAACTTCTGATTTTACCATAAATTCAGCAGAACCAGATCCTCCAATAGCCCCTGTATCTGCATCAACTGGCTTAGCCACTATTCCACATCTTTCAAAAATTCTAATATAGGCATCTCTCATTTTATTGTAAGATATATCTAATCCTTCTTGATCCTTATCAAAGCTATAGGCATCCTTCATTACGAATTCTCTTGATCTCATAACACCAAATCTTGGTCTTCTTTCATCTCTATATTTTGTTTGTATTTGATAAAGATTAAGAGGTAATTGCTTATATGATTTTATTTCATTTCTTGCTATATCAGTAAATACTTCTTCGTGAGTTGGTCCAAGACAAAAATCTCTATCATTTCTATCTTTTAATCTAAACATTTCTGCTCCGTAAGCATTCCATCTTCCTGATTCTTGCCAAAGCTCAGCAGGAATAATAGCTGATGCTAAAAATTCTTGAGCTCCTGCATTATTCATTTCTTCTCTTATTATATTTTCAATATTCTTTAAAACTTTTAAACCTAATGGCATATAGTTATATATCCCTGAAGCCATTTTTCTTATCATACCAGCTCTAAGCATTAATTTATGACTATCTATTTCTGCTTCTGCTGGAACTTCTCTTAATGTTGATATTAACATATTAGACATTTTCATATTCTCTTCCTCCTAATTGTATATTTTCATATTAAATTAAATCTCTTATCTTTAAAATATAGTATAACAAAAAAGTCCGCCCTAATGTATTAGGGCGAACTTGTATCGCGGTACCACCTAAATTTGTTCTCTAAAATGATAACGGTATTAAACCGATAGTTTTTGCCTATACTCCAAAGCTGGTTCAAACCCTATTGAAAATCTTTCAGCCTACGAATTTTCTCTCTGAACATCGGATTCTACTATTCTTCTTCAACGTTTTAGCATATTAACTTTTAGCTTAATTTATTATATATTTTACTAAAAATCTTGTCAATAAAGTTATTACCATTATATTAGCTTTTCTGCTAAAATCAAATCTTCTGGAGTAGTAACCTTTATATTTTCATAGTCACCTTCATATAGATATACTTTATTATTATATCTTTCAACAACCATAGTATCATCGGTAACGGATATGCCCTCTTCTTTTATTCTTTTATGACATTCCTTTATTATTGATGCTTTAAATACCTGCGGAGTCTGTATTGCAACTAAGGTATTTCTTACTGGCGTAAATTTGGAAAATCCATTTTCATCAATTACCTTAATTGTATCCTTTGGTTTAACTCCCGGCGCTGCTGCACCATATTGCCTAGCATATTTTATTCCATCTTCTATTATGCTGTTTTTTGTAAAAGGTCTTGCAGCATCATGTATTAAGACAATTTCTGAATCATCCACTTCCTTCAAGGCGTTATAGACAGAATCTTGTCTCTCTTTGCCACCTTCGACTATTTTATCAACCTTTAAAGAATATTTGAATAACACATTTTCTTTGCAAAATTCTATTTCATCTTTTGGCAAAACTAAAATTATTTTATCTATATGAATAGAATTTATAAATTTGGTTAGGGTGTAATATAAAATGGGTTTGCCCTTTAACTCTATATATTGCTTGCTAACTTTAGATCCCATTCTTTTACCTTTTCCCCCTGCCAAAATTATAGCACTTACCATCTTAACACCTACTAACTATTCCTTTGGTTTCGCAAATATCATTCTTCCTGCTGCAGTTTGAAGGACAGAAGTCACTATTACTACTATTTGCTCTCCTATGAATCTTCTTCCATCTTCAACTACTATCATAGTTCCATCATCTAAATAACCAATACCTTGGGATGCCTCTTTTCCATCCTTTACAACTATAACCTTCATTTCCTCACCAGGTAGGACTACTGGCTTTATAGAATTTGCTAATTCATTAATATTAAGAACTGGAACTCCTTGAAACTCTGCTACTTTATTTAAGTTAAAATCATTTGTTATAACTTTTCCTTTTAACTTTTGAGCAAGCTTCAATAATTTACTATCTACTTCTGTAATTTCAGGAAAATCGCCTTCCCAAATTTGAGTTTCTATTTCTAACTCTTTTTGAATTTTATTTAATATATCAAGTCCCCTTCTTCCTCTATTTCTTTTCAAGGCATCTGCTGAGTCAGAAATATGTCTGAGCTCATCTAATACAAAACTTGGTATTACAAGAGGACCTTCTATGAATCCCGTTTGGCATATATCAAAAATTCTACCATCTATTATTACTGATGTATCTAACACCTTAGGAATACCTTTTATGTTTGATTTTCCTTTTTTTTCTTTATTACTTGTACCTTTTTTCATATTATTAAGAATATTTGTAATATCATCTTTCTTCTCAATAAATATATTAGCTGATATTATTGCAAATATTAAATTCAATAGCACAAAAAGTATTGGACCTAATCCATATAAATCTATACTATTTAAAGGCAACCCTATTAAAGATGTTATTATTAATGATATTAAAGCTCCTACTCCTCCGAAAATAAGTTCAGCAACTGTTAAATTTTGAACGCTTCTCTCAGCATATTCTATTAATTTTAAAATAGAGCTATATACACGTGGAGATATAAAATAAAATATAATTCCAAATAATACAGTTATAAAGATACGTAAAGATATAAGTCCGATTGGTTTAGATAAAAAAGATATTCCTTGCAAAGCAACAATTTCAAATATTAAGCCGCTTACAATATAGCCGCTAATAAAACCTATAATAGTAAATATAGCTCTTATAATCTTTTTTAACATAAATTTCACCTCCTATTTATTTCTTATAAAATAACTATAAAATTCCTTATTATTATACCATATAAAGCCATTCCCTACACTTAAAAATTATTAAAATCTTATTAATTTAAAATACCCCCTATAAAATATTAGGATTATTATATATTATTATATTAAGCTAATCCACAAAGAAATTTATTTACCATATTCAGTCTTAAAATTAACTTTTATAACTAATAATTCTTTTATTAAGGAGATAAGACCTATGAAAGACATAATTTTTGATGCTTTTCAAAATGATGTAAATGAATTGCTTCTTCGTCATAAAAGCATTTTGGATATTATAACTAAATATAATGAGGCTTCTTCAAGAGTAAGCAGAGCTGTTGCTAAAGCTGTAACTAATTGTGGCTGTATAAAAATCTCTGCAAAAAAACAGAATCTGCCCGAAGAGTTAGATGATTTTAAAATTTCCCTGGATAGCCACTTAAAGGGAAAAATATGTGATAATTGCAGGGAAATAATTGAATCTGAAATAGGAAATAGCATGTTTTATCTAAGTGCCCTATGCAATACTTTAGATATTAGTTTATATGATGTTCTGCTAAAAGAAAGCGAAAAACTTAATATTCTTGGAAAATTTAATTTAGAATAAAATTTTAAGCAGGTTTTAAACCTGCTTTCATATTATTAACCATATTATTAGTTGTTATTCATAATTTTGTCAAATTTCACTTTTTAAGTAGATTTGTTCCTTAATTCTTTTTAAACCATTTCTTATCATTCTAGCTCTTGCTTCTCCTATACCTTCTACATTATCTAGATCTTCAATATCTGCTTCTAATACATATTTTAATTTTTTGAAGTGTTTTACTAAGTTTTCTATAACAGATATAGGGATTCTCTGTAATTTAAAAAGTATTCTGTATCCCCTTGGAGATATTAAAGAATCAACTAAAGAATTTCCTTGTCTTCCTATAATCTTTGCTATATGCTCTAAATCTAACAATTCACTAGAACTTAATTTTTGTATTTCTTCATACACTTCACAATAATCTAAATCGGATCTACAATAATCTCTGATAAGAAGTATACCATCTCTTTCTATAAATCTTATAGATTCATTTAACTGCATAGAAACAAGTCTACCTTCATTTCCAAGCTCTACAATATACCTTTCTATTTCTTCTACAATTCTCATTACCATTTCTGTTCTTTGTATAGCCGTAACCACATCAAATACAGTTGTTAAATCTTGAAATTCTAATATGTCTAAATTACTTATTACTTTATCCAATACTTTTACATACTTTTCTAAAGTTTGAATAGCCTGATTTGCTCTGCTTAAAATTACGCTAGTATCTTGAAGGACATATTTTAAGTCTCCTTTATAAACTGTTATAATATTTCTTCTCTGAGATATGGCAATTACAATTTTACCTGTCTGCTTTGCCATTCTATGGGCAGTTCTATGTCTTGTTCCAGTTTCATAAGTAGTAATAGAATGTTCTGGAACCAATTGAGTATTAGCCCTTAATATTTTTTTTAAATCTTCGCTTATTACAATGGCACCATCCATTTTAGCTAATTCATATATATAGGCTGGTGAATAGTCAGCATCAATTTTGAAGCCTCCATCAACTAAATTCATTACTTCTTCGCTATCACCAATTAAAATTAGCCCTCCTGTTTTAGCTCTTAAAATATTTTCTAAACCTTCTCTTAATGGTGTGCCGGGACTCATAATTTTTAAAATATCTTTCATTTTTTCATCATCTTTTATTCTCATATGCTCACCTAATCTTTAGAATATATTATTAATTGCCTCTATTAAATTGCTTACTCCAATTATGCTTATTGTTTTGCTCTTTACCTTATCTTTATTTCTATCAGGAATTATAGCATGTTTAAATCCCATTTTTTCTGCTTCTCTTATTAGTTTATCGCAGGATGCAACTGGCCTAATTTCTCCAGTAAGACCTACTTCTCCTATTATTAATACTTTCTCTAATTTAAAAGGCTTATTTTTAATACTAGATATTAGGGATAAGGCTAACCCTAAATCACCAGTTGTTCCTTCTAGTCTAAGGCCTCCTACAACATTTGCATATACATCATACTTATAGAAAGGTATTCTTAACTTTTTCTCTAAAACAGCTATTATTAATCTCAGTCTTTGAAAATCTATCCCTATACCAGTTCTTATCGGAATATTCATCTTTGTCTCAGTAGCTAAAGCCTGCATTTCTACTAAAATAGGTCTTGTACCCTCCATTATTCCTATAACTGATGAGCCTTCCTGATTAAAATTAGTTTCCTCTAAAAATATCTTTGAAGGATCATATATTTCTACTAAACCTTCTTCTGACATTTCAAATACTCCAATTTCACTAGTTGTACCAAACCTATTTTTCATTGTTCTTAAAACTCTAAATTCCTCTGTACGTTCTCCTTCAAAATACAATACAGTATCAACTATATGCTCTAGCACCCTTGGTCCTGCAAGCTCCCCTTGTTTTGTTACATGAGCAACTATAAATAAGGGAATATTATTATTTTTTCCTATTCTCATTATTGCATTTGAACATTCCCTAACCTGAGATACACTTCCAGGTGCTGAACTTATATTTTCCTTATATACTGTTTGTATCGAATCTATTATTACAAAGACAGGTTTTAGTTCCTCTATATGAGCTTCTATTAAATCTAGATTTGTTTCTGATAATATGTATAAATTATTTGATTTTACTCCAAGCCTATCTCCTCGAATTTTTATTTGTTCTTCAGATTCTTCACCAGATACATAAAGAACTTTTCCATAATTGCTGGCAATATAATTTGATGTTTGAAGTAAAAGTGTAGATTTGCCTATTCCAGGATCTCCCGAAATTAATGTTAAGGAACCCCTTACAATTCCTCCCCCTAACACTCTATTTAATTCTTCTAATCCGGTATTATATCTTTTTTTTTCACCTGATTGTATCTCCCCTATACTTTTCGGAGAATTTTCTAATATTCTTACAGTATTTATTTGATTTTTTACTTCTTTTTTATTATCTCTAATTTCCTCTACTAGTGTATTCCAATTATTACAGTCTGGACATTTACCAAGCCACTTTGCAGACTCATATCCACATTCCTGACAAACATATACAGATTTTATTTTAGGCATTATATCTACCTACCTATCTATTTTTTAGCTTTATTGCTATTTATTATTATAACCTTATTTAAATTAAATTTAACACTAATATTTAATATATCATAAGTATTTTCCAAATACCATTTTTTGTGTAAAAAATATTCTTTAAAAGAAAAAGAGATTAGATAATTTTATCAATTACCTAATCTCTAATTATTTTAGTTATTATTATCTTGAAAGTAATTTTGCTGCTGCTTCATCTACTATAACTGTTACATCATGATGTAATTGTAGAAGGGATGCTGGTAACTTAGTAGTAATATTTCCTTCTATCATAGCTTTTACTGCTTCTGCTTTTTCTTCACCACTTGCAATTAATAATATTTTCTTAGCTTTCATTATTCCACCGATTCCCATTGAGAATGCCTGAGTTGGAACTTCTTCAATTGAATTAAAAAATCTTGAATTAGCCTTAATTGTATCTTCAGTTAAATCTGTTAAGTGTGTCCCAAAAACAAGCTCTTCTGCTGGTTCATTAAATGCAATATGTCCATTATTTCCTATACCTAATAATTGAAGATCTGTTCCACCAAGTTCTGCTATCTTTGCATCATATCTTCTTCCTTCTTCTTCAGCATCTTCTGCAAGACCATTTGGAACATAAGTATTGTTCTTATTAATATTAACATGATTAAATAGATTTTCATTCATAAAGTATCTATAACTTTGAGGATGTTCTCCTGATAATCCTACATATTCATCTAGATTAACTGTTGTTACATTTGAAAAATCTACTTCCCCATCTTTATACATTTTTATTAACTCTTTATATAAGCCAACTGGTGAACTACCTGTTGCCAGACCTAATATTGCATTTGGTTTTTCCTTTATTGTTTCTGCTATTATTTCAGCAGCTCTTTTACTTAATTCATCATAATTTTTAGTAATTATTAGTCTCATGTTATTTTACCCTCTCTCCTTGATATATTAACTTCTAATAAAAATTTGTCTGACCTATAAATAGCTTCTTCTAAAAATATAATCTTATTTCTTTGGTCGAATGTTTTACTTGATATTTTTAACATTGGAACCATGGTTTCTACATTGAATATTCTTCCTAATTCATCATCCATTAAAATAGCTGCAATTGATGATTCTGAATATTCAATATTGTGACCAAAGCTCTCTAAAATTTTAAATAAAGAGTTTTTTAACATACTCTCATCTATTTTTTCACAGTATTCCTTAGGAATATATACTGTTTCTAAAGCTATACATTCATTATCAACTATTCTTTTTCTTTTAATTTTAAATAATTTATCTGATAGGAATATCGATTTATATTTTTCTGGTGTATTAATTTCAATAAATTCTAAAACCTCTGTTTCTAAAGATCTTCCTGTTTTCTTTATAATATCTGTAAAACTCATAATATCTTGTTGCTTTAGGGTTTGATCACATACAAAGGTTCCCTTACCTTTTATCCTCATGAGTGCACCCTCTTGAACTAACTCCCCTATAGCCTGCCTTATTGTCATTCTACTTACTCCATAAAGTTCACACAATTCTCTTTCACTAGCTATACAATCACCAGGCTTCCATAATCCTTCAGATATTTTTTTAATTAAATCATTTTTTAATTGATAATAAACGGGAATTGGACTACTTTTGTCTATCATTTATTAATCCTCCTAATCATATTATACTCATAATCATTATAGATGTCTAGACCACTTATAAAATTTTATTAATTGTTATAAAAAAAGTATTTTTACAAAAAATATACTTGATTCTATTATACAAGGAGATGATTCTATGATTAATAAAAATTATTTAAAAAATATCCCTGCAAAGAATACTATTAGAGAAGAAAATAAAAGAGTATTGTCTGAAGATCTTTCTAATACATATTCATCAGACTTATTAAGCAATATGATTTTAAATTCTAACCTAAATAATGATAATATAATAAGATAACAATATTATTTATTTTTATAACATAATATGTGTATTGTAAATATCTCATAATTAGTATAAAATTAATATTAAATAATATTAATTACGTTTTAAAGGAGTGAATACAAATGGTTAAAGTATATAGTACATCTTCATGTCCTTGGTGTGTAAAAGCAAAAAATTATTTAAAGTCACTAAATGTTGAATTTGAAGAATATAATGTACAAGATGATATGGAAGCAAGAGAAGAAATGATTAGCAAATCAAAGCAAATGGGAGTTCCTGTTTTAGATATTAACGGGAAAATCATTGTAGGTTTTGATAAACCAGCTATCGATGAAGCTTTAAATCTTTAATAGAATACTAACTAGTACATAAAAAAAGAAGATTGTTTACAATCTTCTTTTTTTCAACAAATCCATTTATATATTCATTTTTTATATTATTTTCTATCAATTAAATTTATAATAGTTGCCTTAGGTCTTGTCATTGCCTCTATTGAATATTTGATTCCTTGAGTTCCAATACCCGAAGCTTTAACTCCTAAGAATGGGAAATGATCTGGTCCTCTTTCAGTTTTATTATTTACTTGAACAGTACCTACTTCTAATCTATCAGCTACATAAAAGGCTTCATTTATATTTTCAGTAAATACAGCTGATTGTAAACCATATTTTGATTCATTTGCTATAGCTATAGCTTCATCTTTATCCTTTACCCTTATTATTGGTAGTACTGGGCCAAATGGCTCTTCCCAAGCTAATCTCATATCTGTAGTTACATAGTCAAATAATGTTGGATAAACAAGATTTCCTTCTCTATTTCCTCCAACTAATAACTTAGCTCCTTTTTCTTTTGCTTCTTCTATAAGTTCAACTACAAAATCTGCTGCTTTGCTATTAATTAAAGGAACTATATTTACATCATCAATCTCTAAAGGATTTCCAATTGATAATTTTTCAACCTTTTCTTTTATCTTCTCAACTAAAGCATCAGCAACCTTATCAACAACTAAAACTCTCTTAACTGCTGTACATCTTTGACCAGAATAAGAATAAGCACCTGATACTATATTAGAAGCTGTTAAATCTAAATCTGCATCTTCTAATACTATAGCAGCATCCTTACCACCTAATTCC
The DNA here is from genome assembly GCF_018918055.1 of Caproiciproducens sp. MSJ-32. Lineage (GTDB taxonomy): Bacteria > Bacillota > Clostridia > Clostridiales > Clostridiaceae > Clostridium. Next base: position 8,965 of record NZ_JAHLPS010000091.1, on the reverse strand, counting down.
ATCAATAATGGTACCATTGATGTTATCTTAGAGATTCTTGTTCCTATTTCTGTACTACCTGTAAAGTTTATAAAATCTACATCCCTATGAGTTACTATATAATCTCCTATTTCGCTTCCTTTTCCTGTAACTGTATTTAAAACTCCTGCTGGAACTCCTGCTTCTTCAAAAACTTTTGCTAAATATAATCCACAAAGACTTCCTTGAGTTGCAGGCTTTAAAACCACTGTATTTCCTGCTACTATTGCAGGGGCAATTTTAGATGCAGCTAAGTTAATTGGATAGTTAAAAGGAGATATTGCCAATACCACTCCTAAAGGTTCTCTAGTAACTACTGATATCTTATTTCTTTTAAATCCTGGGAAACTATCTCCTGGAATACTTTCTCCTGATAAACTCTTTGAAGCATCTGCAGTAAATCTAATAAAATCTGCTGTTCTTAGAATTTCTGATTCACAGCTTTTTTTGTCTTTTCCTATTTCTAGCATCATTATATTAGTTAAGTCTTCAACCTTATCTTCTAATATGTCTGCTGCCTTATAAAGAACCTCAGCTCTTTTATTAATAGGTGTATTTTTCCATTCTTCCTGTGCTTTTCTAGCAGACTCAAAAGTGTAATCAACTTCTTCTGTAGTCATAGCAGGCACTTTACCCACAAGTCTATTGTCTATTGGTGAATATATTTCAATAAAATTTCCACTTTTACTATTAGTCCAGTTACCATTTATTAAATTTCTAAATATTAGCTCCTGGTCTTTTATATTGCTAAACATAATATCACCTACCTTTATTTTTGTACAGCTGCTTCTATTGCTTTTTGATCAAAACCAACTATTATTTGTCCGTCTATATCAATTACTGGAACTGTTCTTTGTCCTGAAACCTTAAATACTTCGTCTCTTTCTTCTTTTGCATCTGCTACATTAATTTCTTCAAAGTCCCATCCTTTCATCTTAAAGAACTTCTTAGCCTTTATACATGATGGGCACCATGATGTTGAATAAATTTTTATCATTTTTTCACCTCTAAATCCTATTATTTTCTTTTGCTTTCTACTATATATTTTTCTGCTTCAAGGGCCGCTATAGTACCATCTGCAACAGCTGTTGTTATTTGTCTATATTGTTTTTCTCTAACATCTCCTGCTGCATAAACACCTTTTATATTAGTATTCATTAATTCATCAGTTATAATATAACCATTAGAAGTTAAATTTATATAATCTTTAAAAATAACTGTTTTAGGCTCTGTTCCAATATACCCAAATACTGCATCTATTGGAATTTCCCTTTCAGTATTATCTTTTACATTTCTTATTAATGCCCTTTCAACAAAGTTTTCTCCCTTTACATCTACTAAGTCTTCATTAAATAGAATTTCTATCTTAGGATTTTTCATTACTTCATCAAGAGTTGATTTTTCTCCCCTAAAGTAGTCATATCTTCTTATCATAACTACTTTTGAAGCAAATTTACTTAAGAATAGAGCTTCTTCTAAAGCTGAATTACCTCCACCTACAACTCCAATTATCTTACCTTCATACATTGCGCCATCGCATACTGCACAATAATGTACTCCCTTTCCAGAAAATTTATCTTCATTTGGTATAGGTAATTTTCTAGGAGTTGCACCAGTAGCTATTATTACTGCTTTAGTTCTGTATATATAATTAGTAGTTTCTATTATTTTAGGATCTACACTAAAATCTACTTTTTCAATTATGTCAAATTCATCTATTTCAGCTCCAAGAGCTTCAGCTTGTTCCTGCATCTTGTCTGCTAATTCTGAACCTGATATTTCCTTAAATCCAGGATAATTTTCTATAGTGTAGCTATTCCTAACTTGACCACCTACTATTTGATCTTCTAATAAAATCATATCTAATTTCGCTCTAGTTGCATATATAGCTGCTGTTAATCCTGCTGGACCGCCGCCTATAATTACTAGATCTTTATTTCTAATTTCCTTACTCATATTCCCTCCTCTTTCTACCCCCCAGGGGTATGTCTTATTTTCATTATATAGTTCTTATATATAAAATGCAACTAATAATTAATAATTTTTCTCATTTTATTAATTATTTTATATTTTTATTATTCTCACTAATAAACAAATTATTATTAAAAAAATAAGCCGTTACACAGAAAATGTGTAACAGCATAATTTTTTAGAATTTCAGCCTAGGCTGAAATTAATCCTTAATTGTCAATTCTCAATTGTCAATGGATTAAGAGATGTGTTTAAATTTAAGTCCATTTTCACTACAATAAACTTTTAAATTATCTCCAACTTTAATAAAGCCCTTTAACATTTCTTCACTTAATTTATCTTCCAATTCCTTAGTGATTACTCTCCTTAATGGTCTTGCTCCATAAGTTGTATCAACACCCTTACTTACTAAAAATCTTTTACTTTCCTCATCTAGGCTTAAGCTTATTTCTCTTTCCTTTAGTTTATTTATTGTATTATTTAGCAACAAGTTAACTATCTTTAATATATCATTTTCTTTTAACTTATGGAATACTATTATATCATCAACCCTATTTAAGAATTCTGGCTTAAATTTTCTTTTAATCTCTTCCATAATATTATTTTTCATTTTTTCATATTCATCTTTTTCTAGATCATTACTAATTGAAAAACCTACAGAACTTTGCTTCTTAATATTATGGGCTCCAACATTAGAAGTCATTATTATTATTGAATTTCTAAAATTAATATTTCTGCCCATATTATCTGTTAAGCGTCCATCTTCCATTATCTGAAGCAATATATTATATATATCTTCATGGGCCTTCTCAATTTCATCAAGCAATATTACTGAATATGGATTTCTTCTTACAGCTTCTGTTAACTGCCCTCCTTCATTATATCCTACATACCCTGGAGGAGCACCAATTAACCTTGATACAGAATGTTTTTCCATATATTCAGACATATCTATTCTTATTAAATTATTTTTATTTCCAAACATAGTCTCAGCTAAAGCATTACATAATTCAGTTTTTCCAACACCTGTTGGCCCACAGAATATAAATGTTCCTATAGGCCTATTTGGATCCTTTAAACCAACTCTTGCCCTTCTTATAGCCCTAGAAACTGCTAAAATAGCTTCCTTTTGACCAACAACTCTTTTTTGTAAGGTTTCCTCTAGTCGTAATAATTTCTCAGATTCCTTCTCTGTAAGTTTTTCTAGTGGAATTTTAGTCCAGGCAGATACAACTTTAGCTATTTTTTCTCTATTAACTAAATAATTATCACTTATTTCATTATTCGAATTTACCTTATAATTATTTAATTTTTCTCTTAACTCCTGTTCTTTGTCCCTTAAATAAGCTGCTTTTTCAAAATCTTGGTTTATTATTGAATTTTCTTTTTCTCTAATTATATTTTTAATTTCTGTTTTAATATTTTCTATGCTTTCAAAATCTACAAAATTGTTTAAGTTTTCTATTCTTACTTTTGCTGAAGCTTCATCTATTAAATCAATTGCCTTATCTGGTAAATATCTATCTGTTATATATCTATCTGCTAATTCTACAGCTGCTTCCAAAGCTTCATCCTCTATTTTTACATTATGATGCATTTCATATTTTTCTTTTATACCCTTAAGAATTAAAAGAGTATCTTCCTTGCTTGGCTCATCAATTCTAACGGGCTGAAATCTTCTCTCTAAGGCAGGATCCTTTTCTATATATTTTCTATACTCATCTATAGTAGTTGCCCCAATACATTTTATTTCTCCTCTTGCTAAAGCTGGTTTTAAAATATTAGAAGCATCTATAGCTCCTTCTGCTGCTCCAGCACCTACTATTGTGTGTATTTCATCTATAAAAATTATAATGTCTTGAGACATTTTAATTTCTTCCATTACTCTCTTTAATCTTTCCTCAAATTCACCTCTATATTTTGCCCCTGCAATCATAGAAGTTAAATCTAAAGATATTATTTCCTTATCTCTTAAAATGTCAGGAACATTTCCATTAACTATTCTTTGAGCAAGTCCCTCAACAACTGCTGTTTTTCCTACTCCTGGTTCTCCAATAAGACAAGGATTATTTTTTATTCTTCTGCATAATATTTCTAATATTCTTTGATTTTCTTTTTCTCTTCCAATTACAGGATCCAGTTTTCCCTCTCTTGCAAGCTCAGTCAGATTTATACCATATTGACTAAGCATTACTAATTTAGAATTTTTCTTCTTACTTTTATTTTCTAAATTAATTTCTCCTGATTTATCTTCATACAAATAAGATTTTAATTTACTCTTTACTAAATTAAAATCAAGGCCTAAAGTTCCTAAAATATAATAAGCTACACCCTCTTTATCATCTAATAATGATAATAAAATATGTTCTGGTTTTACATTCTGATGATTAAAGGCCCTTGCCTTGACTAAACTATCATCAAGAATTTTCTTAGTTTGAGGATTTAAAAGCATCTCTCCAATAGAAATATCGATATCTCCAAATCCCAAATAATCTTCTATTACCCTTCTAACATTATCAAGCGTTATTTTATTATTATAAAGAACCTCCTTAGCATATCCCCCTTCTCTTAGAATGCCCAAGAGAATATGCTCTGTTCCTATATATCCATGTCTAAAATATTGAGATTCCTTTTGCGCTTCTACCAAAACCTTCTGAGACCTCTCTGTAAAATTCTCAAAAACCATATATACCTCCAATCCGCATTATTTTATTTCATTATTAAATTTTATAAATTATGATAAGATAACAGCTAACATTCCCTTAAGAATATCAGCTCTAAGTTCGTTTTTATACTCTGAGGATGCTATTGTTCTATCATTTAAGGCTATTTTCATTATTTCATATTCCCTATTGGTAATTAAATCTGTTTCTTTTAAATGATTCAATATAGATATAGCTCCATTATAAGTAATACTATTGCCAATTGATTCTCCTATTAACTTTAGCTTTTCGCTATTATCATGATAATTTATTCTTTTTATAACAATGCATCCTCCACCACCTCTTTTGCTTTCTATAACATAACCCTTCTCATAAGTAAATCTTGTTGATAAAACATAATTAATTTGAGATGGTGCACATGAAAATTTATCTGCTAATTCATTTCTACGAATAGAGACCATACTTTCTTCTTCTTCACTTATCATATCTTTTATAAAATTTTCTATTACATCAGAAATTCTTGCCATTTTATCACCTTCTTAAACCAAATTTTTTGTTGACCTTCTTTGACTTTTATTATATATTATTATTTTTTAAATGTCCATTTGTTAATTCTATCAATTTTGTCAAAACTATATATGAGGTGATAATAAGATGGAGATTAAATGGATGGGTAACACAAGTTTCTTAATAAAAACTTCCCTTGGCAAGAAAATTCTTTTAGATCCTATACAAATTCATCCTTTAATAGAAAAGTATGATTTTAATCCAGATATAATTACTTTTAGCCACTTGCATAATAATGAAATTATTAGTGATTTTATCAATAAAAATTCTATCGTTATAACTTCCCCCTGCAGCTTTACTAATGAATATATATCTATAGAAGGTTATAATACTTATAGAGATGATTTAAATGGATATAAAAGAGGAGAAAATATTATATATTACTTTAATATTGATGATTATAAAATATGTCATTTGGGTTCCTTAGGTCATTGCTTAGATTCTGAATTATTATCTAAAATATATGGCTGTGATTTTTTATTTATTCCTATTGGCGGTCACTTTTGCTTAGATGGTTTTCAAGCTGCTAAATTATCGAAAAATATTAATCCTAAATATATAATTCCAATGGCTTATAAAACTTCATCAGAATATTTCTTTCTTGACGGACCTCATAAATTCCTATCATCCATGAAGAATACTCTACTAATAGAAAAGGATATAATATATACTGATGAATTATTATTTGATGAGCCCTGCACTATAATAATATTGTCAAACAAAAAATAAAGAACCGCTAATATAGCGGTTCCTTATGTAAATTATGCTTCTACTGGAGCTCCTACAGGACAAACATTTGCACAGTTTCCACAATCTATGCAAGTATCTTCATCAATGATGAATTGAGTATCTCCTTGTGATATAGCTTCAACAGGGCATTCTGCAGCGCATGCACCACAGCTTATGCATGAATCTTCTATTTTATATGCCATATAAAGCACCTCCTAAAAATAAGAATTATTTCATTACTATTCTAACATAGGCCTTCTAAATTTTAAAGGGTTAAGTTATACATTTAAATTAAATTACAGTATAACCCATATCTTCTATTGAAGAAATTAAATCCTCTAAAGTAATACTTGATTCATCATAAAATATAGTAACTTCCTTTTTAGAAAATAATATTTCACAAGCTATTACCCCTATATTTTTAGCAATAGCTTCTCTAATAATAGCAACATCTTTATTATCTTTCATATTAGGAACCTTTAAAAAGGACTTCATATCATTTCTCCCCCTAGTTTTCCTCTATAAGATCCTTAATTAAATTTTTATCTTCTGGTGACTCAACTTCTAATTTTATTTCTGAATCATCAACAGCATCTTCATAACTTCCTTCAACCAATTCAATATTATCTATCTTAAATTCTTCTATTATTTCCTCATCTATTCTTTTATATTTTACTTTCACGCTCTCTTTTACTGTACTATTAGATACAACTTCACCTTCTATATCTCCTATTCTAACAATTGAACCTACTTTAGGTAATCTTTGTCTTATATCTTCATATGTACTTTGCTCATAATTTAAACAGCACATCAATCTTCCGCATATTCCAGATATTTTTGTTGGATTTAATGAAAGATTCTGTTCCTTAGCCATTTTTATAGAAACTGATGCAAAATCTCCTAAGAAGGTTGAGCAGCAAAGAGTTCTTCCACAAGCTCCTAATCCCCCTAGCATCTTAGCCTCATCTCTAACACCAATTTGTCTAAGTTCTATTCGTGTTTTAAAAATAGTAGCCAAGTCTTTTACTAATTCTCTAAAATCTACTCTTCCATCTGCTGTGAAGTAAAATATTACTTTATTATTATCAAATGTATATTCTACATCTATTAATTTCATATCTAATCCATGCTCTTCTACTTTCTTTAAACAAATTTCTAGAGCATCTTTTTCTTTTAATTTATTTTCCTTATGTTTCTTTACATCATCTTCTTCTGCAACTCTTATTACACTTTTTAAAGGTGCTACAATATCAGATTCAGGTATTTCCTTAATTCCAATAACACATTCTCCAAACTCTATTCCTCTAGCAGTTTCTACTATAACAAAATCTCCAGCATTTATTTCTAAATTATTAGGATCAAAATAATATATTTTACCTGCCTTCTTAAATCTTACACCTACAACTTCTATCATTATTTAACCTCCATAAAACCTATAAGCATAACTCTAACTGTCAATAAAAAATTTGAGTTTTTTAATAAATTATGTCTGCACTCTCCTATTTTATCAATAATTTTAGTAAGTTTCTTATAGGACATTTCAATAGCTAATTGCTTAATATCATTTATCTTATCTTTATTTATTATCCCCTTTTCATTATTTATTTCCTTAAAAACCATTATATCTCTTATAAAAGATGATAAAATATTTAATATTTCCTCTTTTTTTTCTTTATAGGAAGACAATTTATCTTCATATTCCAATAAATTGCTAATATCTCCTTTAATGATTTTATATAATAAATCAATTAATATATCTCGTAAATTCTTTAAGGATGAATCCTTTAAGAAAGCTTCAGCTTTTCCAGGTATTCCTTCTGCATATGAAATAGCTGCACTTATCTCTTCATCTTTGTATTCAGAAATACCTATCTTTTTTAGATATAAACTAACTTCTTCATTGGATAAGGGAGTTAGTTTATGTATTTCACATCTGGATTTTATAGTATCTAGAATCAGCTCTAAACTCTCACATAATAAAATTATATAAACACCTTTAGGAGGCTCCTCAATAGTTTTTAAAAGAGCATTTTGAGCTTGAACTGTTAATTTATTTCCATCATGAATTATGATTATCTTCTTATCTCCCTCATAGGGTTTTTTATTAATCTCACTTATTATTTCTCTAGCTTCATCAACCCCAAAGGAAGCTTTTTTCAATCTATAATTTATAATATCTACGCATTCTCTATCAGCCCTTATCCCTAATATATTTTTAGCCATTATATTGGCTAATGGGCTTTTTCCAATTCCATCTTCTCCAACTATTATGTGGGCATGGGAGATTTCTCCTGTGCTGATTCTTGAATTTAAATTATTTAATATTCTACTATGTCCAATAAATTCCCCCATGATATCCTCCAATAATTTATTTATACCCTAATAAACTGATCTACATCTAAAACAAATATAGTAGCTCCACCTACTTCAACTTCAATAGGGTAAGACATGAACATATCCATATTACCAGTAATAGGTGTTGTAGTGTTTATTATTTGCTTACGCTTTTTACAAGTATCTTCTATTAAACTAATAACATAATTAACTTTTTCTTCTTCAACTCCAATAATTAAAGTTGTATTACCAGCTTTTAAAAAACCCCCAGTTGTAGCTAGTTTTGTAACCCTAAATCCTGCTTCTGTTACAGAATCGATTAATTCTGCTGAATCATCATCTTGTACTATGGCTATTACCAATTTCATATATAACCCTCCATAAATAATACTAAGTTCTGTTAAGTTATATGATATTTGAATTTCATCCCTCCTTAGAGTATCTTAAATATAGCAACACCAAAAATACCTCCGAAGGAGAGATGAAATTATGTGCAAATTATTGAATAAAATTTCATGTCCAAGATGCCATAGTCAAAATCTCTATCGCTTTGGAAAAGACAAAGCAGGTAATCAAAAATATCAATGTAAAGACTGTAGACGTCAGTTTACTTTTGAAGATTGTAGGGGTAAGAAAAATCGTATATTGAGAGGATATCCTCGTTGTCCTGTTTGTGGTAATGG
>NZ_JAHLPS010000014.1 GCF_018918055.1 Caproiciproducens sp. MSJ-32 | reverse complement strand
CCGCCGACTTCCTTCAGATTCCACCTCGCGGTGGACACCCTTGTCTTAGGCTAACGGTTGGCACTATCAACCCCCGTATCGGACTTTCACCGACAAGATTACGCCCATGCCGGGCGCACATAAAAAAAGAAGATTGTTTTCAATCTTCTTTTTATAGCAGCCTCAAGTTAATTAATAACTATATTTTTATTTTCATCACATATAATTTCAACTTCTCTATTTTCTTTAGTTTTCGTTATAAGACTTATTTTCCCTTCGAAAAGTCCTTGGATATATTTCATAGTTTCTTTAGCATAGGAAAGCTCCAGTTCTCTTCCATCAAAAACATGTTCCAATTTTAATTCATAACTTCCTTTATTATATTCTACTATTTTTATTAATGGAATAGCTGCCACTCCGCAGGTATTTGAAAGTTCATCTCTAATAGCCTGCCAGCCATTTTCATCAGCTACTTCTTCCACTACATATTCAAAGTTCTTTTTCCCATATTTAAACAAATTCAATTCTTGACATAATTCCTGGGTTAAATATCTTCTATAAAAGGAACTATCTCGCTCTAATTTTCTAACTTCAAATATTTTTTCCCTTCCATATCTTCTTTCTATATCTTCAAAAATTTTGAAGCCTATATAATAAGGGTTTAAAGAGCCTGTTGTTGGTGCAACAACATCATTATGGCGCCTTATAAATTCCAAATATAATTCTGTATCTAAGTCAAGCTCTTTTAAAATATTGTAATGCCAATAGCTTGCCCATCCTTCATTCATAACCTTAGTTTCTATTTGAGGAATAAAATATTCCGTTTCTCTTTTTACTATTCTTAATATATTTTTTTCCCATTCCTCTAATTCACTATGCTTAATTAAAAATCCAATTAGATCTTCTGCTGAATCTTCTTCTTTAAGTCCAGCTACTCTTGGAATTTGATATCTTATAGAATGAGCAGCATCTATAACTCTTTCAACTTTTTCATATCCTATGTCAGGATCATCTATATAACTTCTTATAATATCTGCATCCAACTTAAACATTGAAATTACTTCTTTTGCCTTTGTTCCTTCTACAAATAATCTATTGTTTTTAAAAAAGTCATTGTGCCCATAAACATGAGCCATAGTCAATATCTGCATAAGCAGGGTATTTTCTCTCATAAGATATGCTAAGCATGGGTTTGAATTAATAACCATTTCATAAGGAAGTCCCGTTAAATTTAAAGAATAAAGGGTTTTATTTTTATCATAAGCCTTTCCATAACTCCAATGAGGATATTTTGAAGGCATACCAATATAGGCTTCATAACCAAGCATTTCATTATAATCAATTATTTCAAACTCTTGAGGGTAGAAATCTAGACCAAATTCTATTGCCTTATTTTCAATAAATTCATTCCATTTTATTAATTCATGAATATTATAGTCCATCTCTACTCCTCCTTTAATTCTTTAGATAACATAATTTTTATGCCTTCCCACAAATCCCTTTTTTCCTTTATCAATATTGGAATAAAATTTTTATCTTTAATTTCATTAGTAAATCTATAATACATGGTAGTAGAATAGGTTGAAGGTAAAAGCTCAGCATATCCAAACATATTGCTTATTTTACAAAGTTCCTTTAGGGCCTTAATAGCTCTTTCATTATCTTCACTCCAGTTATCTCCATCACTTCCATAGATAGTATAAATATTCCATTTTTCCTTTGGATACTTCTCCCCTATTAAGTCTAAAGCAGCATTTAAACCACTTGAAATATAAGTTCCACCAGATTCAGACTTATGGAAAAACTCGTATTCATTTACTACCTTTGCTATGGTAGTATGAGATATAAATTCAAAAGCAACATTATTATATTTTTTTCTTATAAATCTAGATAAGATGTAGAATAAGGATCTTGCTAAATATTTTTTGCTACTATCCATAGAACCTGAAACATCCATAATAAAGATCATTACAGCATTACTATCTTTCCTTGGCTTTTTCTTAACTTTATAATATCTAAGGTCTTCTTCTTTAAAAGGAAATCTCTCAATTTCAACCTCTAATCCTGCTTCTTTCAAGGCTCTTTTTTTCCCTTGCTTTCTAGCAATCTTAGATATTACAGTTTTTTTCTTAGCAAGCCTTGGTCTTATTCCATATCTTTGATATCCTCTTTTCTTACCTGTACTTTCTGTTAATATATCTGAGTACTTTTTTTTATCAAGGTTAGGGAGTTCTAAATCTTCTGTAATATATTCCATAAGCTCTTCTAAAGTAATTTCAGTTTCATATATGTCATCTCCCTTAGCTGTACCAGCACTGCTGCTTCCCTTTTTATTACCACTTTGCTTAGTATCAGAAAGTTTATCCCCCTTCTTTTCCTCTCCAGAACCAATAGCTACTCCCTTATTGTTTTTTCCATAAATAAATTGATATTCTTTAATTCCCCTAATAGGAATCTTAAATTTTTTATTCTTACTTTCAGCAATTATACTTTCTTCAGATAAAATTTCACTTAAATTTTCTTTAATTGATTTTTCAACAAGCTGTCTATGGCGCCTTCTATCAGCAATAGATCTATCATGCTGAATATTATTATCTAAACTATCTCTAAAAATCGCCATACTATCAATCCTTCCAAAGGTTGTTTGCAGCATATTTCAAGATTATTTCGCAGCAATGCGGACAATATCCTTTATTCTGCATTTCTTGAAGCATAGCATGATATTTACCATTTTGCTCTTTACTTCTTACTCTAGCCTTTGTTATTATCCTCGAAAGATCCTTAACAGAAGACAATAATTTCTTTTCTACTGCTTCTTTTAAAGGCTCATAGGAAGTGTATTCAATCTTTTCCCCATTTCTAATAAGATAAAACATATAGGATGTAACATCTGCCCTAAAGCCCTTTGCAGAGTTTTCAGAAATTCCTATTTGCTCTTCTATACTTCTCATAAAATCTTCATCAGGATTTAATTCTTCACCAGTAGTAGGATCTTTTACTTTACTCTTATTAATATAGGCTTCTGCATTATCTATATAATTATTAAACAAACTATCTGCTTGTTCTTTATAAGAGTGAATAAAGGCCTTTAAAATTTCTTTTTCTAAGATTTTATTATATTCCTTACGTATAGTATCTTGAATTAACTCTAGATATTTCTTTTTCTCTTCAACAGATGTATCCATTTCTTTAACTGATTTTGTAAGACTTTCTAACATATTAAGAGGATTTAGGCAGTTATATTCTGAAGTTGTAATTGCATTATCAATAGCTTTTATTATAAATCTTGTGCTTATTCCCTTCATTCCTTCATAGCTGCCAGCTTCTTCTCTTAACTCATTAATATCAATTCTCTTTGTTGTTCCTTTTTCAACTATTTCCTCACCATTATATATTCTAAGCTTCTTAATTGGATCCACTTTATTTGAAGGAGAAATTCTAGATAGTATAGCAAACATAGCTGCAACTTCCATAGTGTGAGGAGCTATATGAGCTTTAAATTTACTCTTATTTAATATCTTTTTATAAATCTTGACTTCTTCATCAAGTTCTAAGCAGTAAGGAACTTCAATTTTTACAATTCTATCTAATATAGCTTCATTGGTATGATCTGATTTAAACTTATTCCATTCTGCTTCATTAGAGTGAGCTATTATAAGTCCATCAAAGTAAAGCATAGCCCCTTTACCTGGAGAAGGTATTGATTTTTCTTGAGTAGCAGTAATTATAGTATGAAGATATTCTACATCATTCTTAAATACTTCTATAAATTCAACTAAGCCTCTATTTCCTACATTAAAAGCCCCATTTAAGGAGAAAATTCTTGGATCATCTTCTGGATATAAGTCCATTTTAGATATGTCTATTGAGCCTGTTAAAATTGAAGTATCTTGATTATTTGGATCTACTGGAGGAACAACGCCAATTCCTCTTCTCGATCTTATAGAAAACTCCTTAGTTTCAACTGGAAATCTCTCATATTCTCCATTATATTCATTTAACAGTCTATATCGGCAAATTGGACATAGATCTCCTTCAATTTCTACTCCTAAAATTTCCTCAAATTTAGATCTTAAATGTCTTGGTACTAAATGCAGTGGTTCTTCATGCATAGGACATCCCTTAAGAGCATACATAGGCTCAGATTCAACTAAGGCTTTTTTTAATGCTTCAACTATAGAGGACTTTCCAGCTCCAACTGGTCCAACTAAATATAATACCTGCCTAGCTTCTTCTCCCTTCATAGAAGCTGAATATAAATAATTTACTATCTTCATTAAAACTTTATCTATTCCAAAAAAATCATCTTTAAAAAAACCATATTTCTTTATTATTTCATTACCATGTATTCTTCTGATTCTTGAATTTTCCTCCGGCCTTAGTATTTCAACACCTTTACTTATAATCAAATCATAGATTCTTTTATGTGAAAGTTTTGCTATATCAGGGTTCTCCTTTACTTTTTCTAAATAATCTAAAAATGTTCCTTCAAATTTTTCCTTATTTCTACTTTCTCTATCGCTTTTGATAAATTCTTCAAAGTTCATTTACTCCCCCCCTTTAATAAAATATATTCCTATTGTTGTGAGATTTATTACATTAATATATTTTTAATCATTGAAAAAGTGTCTGTAATTATATAAGAAGTGCAGGGAAGAAAAATCTAAAGAAATAGTTAAGAATATAAATTATGAACAAGAGTTTTACGAAGATATTTACGGAAAGAAAAATAGTAAGTAAAGTAAAAAGTAACATTTCTAAAGTGAAATACTTATAATATATATGAAATAAGATAATAGGGGTTTTTTATGTATTTCAGTAATTTTGATAATTTTTCACCTTATAGAACAGATGATTTTGATGTAAGACAACAACAGCCGCCATTTGGTAATATTCCTGGCCTTCCAATTTTCCCAGGCTTCCCTGGCAGTGGTCCTGGCTCTGGTCCTTCCCAGGGTGGAACTTCTCCAAGTACAGGCTTAAACATAGGTCCACCACCTAATATAACACCTAAAAAGAACGATCCTGGAGTTCAAAGCTTATCTGCAAGTTCTGGTCCTGCAGGAGGCCCTACTACTTTAGCAGTTAGTCCTGGATCAATTAGTTTCTGTTTATTTAAATTTACTTATATTTGGGAAAGAAGAGGAAGAAGCTATTGGGCATATATTTTAAATGTAGACAGAAGAACTGTTTCTGGTTTAAGATGGTTCCGTGGAAGATGGGGCTTCTGGGGAGTTGATTTAAGGCAAATAGATTCCTTCATATGCTATAGAGATAGCAGCACTTGTACAAATTGCAGCGATAATAGAAATTCCATAGAAGATAAATTTGAATTTAAAAAGGAATATAGCCAAAATGGTGAAAAAAATACTTATATTAGAGTTTTAACTTCTATTACTTTACCTGAAATAAAAGATGATTATACAATTGATTACTTAGGAGAAGTTGATGGTGAAGAAATAACAGCAAGAGTTCCTTGTAAGAAAGCGAGAAATAATAAATACAGAATAGTTTTAAAACTATCCTATCCTGCAAAATTCCATAGAGAGCTGATTAATGATCTAAATTCTGCTGCCTTAGATGCCTCATATAAGGCAGAAAGTGTACTAAATAGCTTTAGAGATACTGATACTTTCTATACTCCATTAGATATTTTTGATCTTTCTGTTCAAAATATTGATAAGACATTAGATATATTTGCATCAGAATTCTACTCCAAACTAAGAACATTAAGACTTTCTAAAGATACACTTAGAGATATAGATTTTTCAATTATAAAAGAAAAACTAGTGGAAGACTGGCATGTAATATAGACCAAAGGCTATATTGCAGGGGACAATTAACAATTGAGTTTAATTTTAAAAGGGCTATCACAAGACCTTGAGGTCTTATTGTGATAGCCCTTTTTCTATATCAATTGTATTTTTATTTCACTATTATAAAATTATTAATAACTAATTGATTTTTTAGGGCAAGCTGAAAGGCACTTCCCACATTGAATACAATCTGGATGGCTTAATAAATTTCCCTTATACTCATAAGCTGCTATTCCAAAATAACATTGCTTTTCACATATTTTACAGCTTACACAGCTTGTTGATACCTTTAACAGCCTTTTACCTTTTCTAATTCTTGAAATAAAAGAGGCTATGGTTCCCATAGGACAAAAATTACACCAAGTTCGACTATTATAAAAGAAAGACAGCACTATTCCTATTATGCTTGTAATAACTATCATTCTATAAAATACTAGTCCTATGCCATATAAATTACCCCAATTTTTAGAAATACCTACTGCAAAAATAGACATCATAAGTATTACTACTAAAATTCTAAAAAAATTAGATTTTAAAAACTTAGGAGCCTTTTTATTATTACTAATTTTAGATAATAAATTATCGTAAAAACTTCCCCTTGGACATATATTTCCGCACCAAAATCTTCCCTTAAAGATAGAAAGAACAACAGGCCCTAACATACAGCCAATTGCTGCTAATGCAAACCTCAAGTCAAATAAGCTTAAAATAATAAAAGCAAATAGTACAACATAAGAATACCTTTTCCAGAATTTTAATAACTTCCCCATTTATATATCTCCTCCGATTATTAATTTTTCTTTATCGTCAGTTATTATATAAAATGAGGAAGAATTAATCTGTAACAATATCACAAACTCCCAACTCCACACTCCTAACTCCTAACTCCTAACTTCTAACTCCTAACTCCAAACTCCCATATGTACTGATAATCTTAAAATCCTAATTAATATGTAAAGGAAACTTTATTGTAAATTCTGTTAATTCTTTAGTACTTTTTACATTTATATCGCCCTTATATTTATTAACTAATTCCTTTACTATGTACAAACCGAACCCATTCTCTTTATTTTTATTTTCTTTAGTAGAAAATCCTTGCTCAAAGATTTTCCCAATAATATTCTTATTAATTTCAGGTCCATTATTTTGTATGCTAATTACTATACTATTATAGTCATAAAAACTTTTTATCATTAATAGACCTTTTCCCTTTAGTGCTTCAATAGAGTTTTTTACTATATTAGATATAATTCTATGCATATCTAACTCATTTACCTTTATGTGTTCTAACTCCGCTCTTTCATCTATTAAAACATCTACATCCATCAAGTCAATTGAATTAACTATTTGAGCTAAAAGCGAATCCTCTCTGCTTAAAACCTTAACTTGTGTTGAAATATTATTACCTTCTATAACACTTTTAAATAGTTCTCCTAATTTTTCATAATTCTTCATTAGATATGCTCCATACAGATAAGAAATTTGAGAACCATAATCATGTTTAATCTTTTTCAGCTCATTAATTTTGTTTTCTAATTCAATATTTAACCTATGTATTTCCCTTGCTTTTTTATCAATATTCGCAAAATACCAAGTAGCAGCAACAATCAATATTCCTAAGAAAATAAATATGATTTCCTTGAAAACGGGATTATCTTTATCATTAGTTATTAGGGAAAAGGCCATAAGAAAATCAAGGACTAATGTTCCCATTATTAAAGTAATTGTTCCTGAAACTCTTGATTTAAACATTAAATATACCTTATGAACAGCTGTCATATTTGTTAAATACAAATATGAAACTATAAATGAAGGTAGATACATAAATGTTATCATTACTATAAATTCATATTCCCTAGGAACACTAACAGCATCTGTAAAAAATGTCCACATAGTTATTCCTGAAACTGCCAATATTAAAATAATAACATAAACTATACTAAACGCAATAGTGGCAGTTAATTTGTCCTTATTATAAGGTATAATCACTAAAGCTAATCCTACAATATGCATTAGTATTATTGATAAACTATAGTTTCCCATTATAGAAGTAATTAATATAGTTACTAATGCTGAAATTATTGCCCACATAGCAACTTTTATTTTATTTATTTTGTATTTTTCTCCAATACAATAATTTATAGTTGCAAAAATCATGATGTATTGTAAAATTGTGTTAAAAACATCAAATAATCCCGTATACATATTCCAACTGCTCCTATCTTGTTTTCTTAATTGAATCTGGCATTTCTTCTACACCTATCCCACCTAGAGAAGCCGGTGCTACGTTAACTAGAACTGAGCCTAAGAATAATAGGAAAGCGCCTAATGATTTTTTCATTTAAATCACATCCTTGATATTCTTGTATTTATTAAACATTAAAATAGCTTGTACAAAAATTGTCCAAACTATTATTTGAGAAAGCCAAGTAACTTTAAACATAATAATTGATAATACGACTAAGATTAAAGAATTTGTAATACCAATCTTTCTGTTTTTATTAATAAGCTCTTCCCTTGTAATAGGCATTTTTGAATTTATTATAGGTGCCTGATTATATATAGAAAATATGCTTATTATATTTAAAATAATAGAGCTTATTAAATTTAAATAATTATTTTTATATAAAACTATTATAAATGCTACAACTATAAAAGTAGCAATAAAACACTTTACTTGAGTATCTTCATGATATCCACCAATAAATGGTTTTGTAATTGACATAATAAAAATTATAAGTAAACTTTCTTTAAAGTATCCTAATATAGAAAATATTATTAGTATCAATAACATTTTTATTATTTCATATGTTATAACCTTTAAAGAATATATAGACTGCTCAATTTGATCTTTAGTAAAATTATTATATTCTCCTATATTTTCTACGAACTTACATAATAATTTTTCTATCATTTTATATACCCTTTACCATAATTTTTATATTACATATTATATAATAAATTTGAATAATTTTCTACATTTTCGATATGATATTTTTCATTTTTTGTAAATTATTAAATTTTTGGTAAAAATAAGAATTTTACAGAATTTTCAATCTGTAAAATTCTTACTTTTTGATAATTTAATTATAATCACTATTAAACTTCCAAAAATTAACTATTAATAATTTTTAAAAGTTCTTCTCCATAACTCTCTAATTTTTTTGCTCCCATACCTCGAATATTTAATAATTCTTCCTTATTTCTTGGAAGCCTATTAGCTAGTTCTATTAGAGTAGAATCTGAAAATATTATGTATGGTTTTATCCTTAAAGAATTTGCCTTTTCTTTCCTCCACACTCTTAATTTATTGAACAACTCCCTATTTTCTATTTTTTCTTCTACATCATTACTTAGTTTGCATATTACTTTTTCCTGAGATTTTAAAACTCTTATTGATTTATTATTTAATTTAAGCATAGAATAAGTACCCTCTTTTAAGTTTACATATCCTAGTTCTAATAAGGTCTTTATTAAATCTCTTATAAACTTGCTGCTATAATCTCTCATTATTCCATAAGTAGAAAGCTTATTTAAATTATTTTGAATTATTTTAGGACCAGTAAAGCCTCTTAATATATCAACTAAAACAGATATTCCATACTGCTCTTTGCTTCTATAGACGCAGGATAATATCATTTGGGCTTCTATCGTATAATCCCTTAACTCCTCATTTTTTAGACAATTGCTACAGCTATTGCAATAATCTCTAGCCTTTTCCTCTCCAAAGTAATTCAAAATGAAATGCCTTAAACATTTGTCACTCTCACAAAAATCAATCATACTTTGAAGCTTTTTTATTTCAATTTCTTTTCTTTCATTACCTACAGTTGTATATATTAAATATTCCAAGGTTCTTATATCGCTTCTATTATATAAAAGATGGCATTCTGTCTTTTCACCATCCCTGCCTCCTCTTCCTATTTCCTGGTAATAGCTTTCTATATTCTTAGGCATAGTAAAATGAACTATAAATCTTACATTTGATTTATCTATTCCCATTCCAAAAGCATTAGTTGCAATCATAACATTTTTATTATCATTTAGAAATTCCTCTTGATAGTAGTTCTTTTCTTCATCCTTCAAGCCTCCATGATATTTAGCAACAGAATAATTTCTTTCTTTCAAATAATTATATAATTCATCTACTTCCTTTCTAGTAACACAATAAATTATCCCTGCTTCTTCTTCTTTCTCTCTTATTATATCTTTTACAAACTCAAGCTTATCATCTTCTTTATGAATGGCAATTTCTAAATTCTCTCTATCAAAACTTCCTATGTATGTATATGGATTAATTAATTCCAAAAGATTATATATGTCCTTTCTTACTTCTTCAGTTGCTGTTGCTGTAAAGGCTGTAACTATTGGCCTTATATTTAAACTTTTTATAAAGGGAGCTATTGCCCTATAACTTTTTCTAAAATCATGTCCCCACATAGAAACGCAGTGAGCCTCATCAATAGCAATTTGACTTATCCAAAGCTTTCTTAGCATTTTATTAAAATATTCACTCTCTAATCTTTCAGGTGCAATATATAAAATCTTAACTTCTCCATTGTAACATCTTTTTAATATTTCCTTTATTTCAGCTAAATTCTGGGTACTATTTATAAACTCTGCGCTTATTCCCATATCTCTTATGGAATCTACCTGATCCTTCATTAAAGATATTAAAGGAGAAATAACCAAAGTTATTCCATTTAAAATTAAGGCAGGAATTTGATAGCATACTGATTTTCCACCGCCAGTGGGCATAATACAAAAGGCATCACGTCCTCTTAAAATATTAGAAATTACTTCATACTGTCCTTCTCTAAAAGATCTGTAACCAAAATATTTTTCTAGTAATTCTAATGGCTTATTCATTAATGCACCTCCTTTATTTAAAAGTTCTCCACATTTTTTATCCTTAAAACATTTATTTATAATTTTACTATAGAAAAAGGGTGTATTCAAAAATATTTTTAAATACACCCTTTAATTTATATTACTAAATTATTCTTAACGTTTACAAAAATAACATAACTAACTATTTAATTTATCTATGATTTTCTGATTCTCTTCTTTTGTTAATTTTAACTTATCAGTTATACTTGTTAGCCTATCAAATAATTCTCCTTCTTCTATAATTCCTCTTATATAATTTGTTATTGTGTTATTTATTTCTAATATAATCTGAAGAGCTTCTATTCTATCTTCTTCCTTAATTGTATTATCTTTTACAAGCCTAAATAATATATAGCCATAAACTGAGCATAATTCCACGTAATCTTTAATTTCTCCTGAAGTAATTTTATTTATCTTATATTCTATCTCAATAGGTGAAAGGAGTTTATAAACATCATTATTAATATTAAAATGTATTGCTGCATTTATAAACTCATCTTTTAATTCATCTGTTACTTTTTCTTCAATATAATTTTCAACTAGTTTGTATATTATAACGTCCATTTCATTACTCCCCCTAAATTTTCCTTACTTATAATTTATCATATATTCTTATAATTTTAAATTCTATTATTTGAATTTACAAAAAAATTTTAATATATTATGTTTAATTAAAAATATAAAAACCTATATGAAGACTTTTAAGTCTGCAATATAGGTTTTCTTTATCTTTGCTATATAAATTCATCTCACAAACAAATAAGATACCAACTGCTATTAAACCAGATAATATTAATCCCCTTGATTTTAGCCCGTCTATTTGATTTTCTATAAAGAATTCACTAAATCCATCTGTTGTATAATAATCTTCTGCCTCTGCCACCAATACTAAATTATATTTTCTAGAAAAACTTCTAAGTTGAAGCCTTAGCTTTAAATTATCTTTTATTCTTATTTCATTATTAATTAAATTACTTATTTCCCATTCTAATAGAGAAATAAATTCTTCTAGTGTTCCCTTTACCACATTAATATTGTATCTTCCTATAAACTCTAGTACTGTCTCTTTTTTAAAAAATGACAAATTCACCTCATTAATATCTAATACTATAGGTATTCCCCTGAAAAATGCAATTCTTATAGCTCTTTCTATTTCATTAACATTTTGCTCTGTTAGAATATCCATATTAATTAATAAGCAATCTGCATCATAAGTTAATTTTTCAATATCTTCTATAGAATTAGATATTAAAGGAATTCCGCAATAGTTTAAAATCCCTTTAAGTAAATCCTTTACATTTATTGAATTTGAGATACAGTGTATAAGAGGGCTTTTTCTTCTTTGTAATTCCAAACTCTCCTTAATGAATCTTTTGCCAATATTCATTTATAATAACATCCTCTCTTACATCCTGAAACAGTTTGTATATCTTATTCTCCATTATTTTTTCTGTTCCACATTTTTCTTATATATTTTATATATTATTTATATAGAAAAAATGACATAGGATAATTGAAAAGAATTAAATAAAAAACTTTAATTCTTCTATAATTTAAATTAGAATTTATATATAAATAAAAACAAAGGAGTTAAATTATGAACTGGATAGATAATATAAAAAATTACATTCCCTATAATGAACAAGAAGCAACAGATAAAGAGACTATACTTTGTGCAATAAATAGTTTTGATAATCTATTAACTAGAGAAAATCCCCTTGCCCATTTTAGCAGCTCTGGCTACATAGTGAATAAAGATAAAACTAAGGTGCTTATGATTTATCATAATATATACAACTCTTGGTCTTGGACTGGTGGCCATACTGATGGAGATGAGGACTTTCTTCATGTTGCAATAAAAGAGGCAAAAGAAGAAACAGGAATACAGCATATTAGACCTGTATCTGAAAATATCTTTTCTTTAGATGTTCTGCCTGTTCCTCCTCATGTAAAAAGAGGAAAATTTGTTTCATCTCACCTTCATTTATCAGTAGCATATCTTTTAGAAGCCGATGAAAATGATGAACTAACAATAAAGGAAGATGAAAATAGCGGAGTTAAGTGGATTCCGATGGATGAGGTTAAGGTTTACTCAACAGAGCCGGATATGATAAAGCTTTACGAAAAATTTCATGAGAAGATTGCGAATATGATGGAACTCAAAAAATAAATTGGATCTACTCCATAAGTAAAAATACTATAATATTTATATCAAAGAAAATTCCTTTTCATTGTTTTACAATACATTCAACTTAAGGTTTTATTTGCATAAAAAATATTTTCCGTTATGTTAAGTAAAAGGGGAGATTATACTAATGAAATATTTTGTTTATTTATATTGTATATATGTTTTATTAATCAGTTTTAAGAATATATTTTCTATAAGCTCTTTTAGAGATTATAAATATTATAATTCAGCTTAAGCTGAATTATTTCCTCAACTGTACACTGTAAACTGTACACTGCACACTAATAAAGATTGCTTCGCAATCTTTTATATAAATATAACATAAAGTCAAACTCTTCTTTTAGTTTTCCCATTATTCCTAATATATAGGTTCCAAAAAAGCTTGCAACTCCAATACTAGTGGCTGCTTTTCCCTTTTTAAGAGCTGTTGAAATTACAATTCCTACTGCCATAAATATATATCCTAAAAGGGCCATTCCAATAAACATTCCTTTGATATCCATGACAAGTCTCATTGTTTCAAGATCTTCCGGTTTTACTGCTAAGGATATAAGGACAGTTACTAATCCAACAAGAATACTAAATGCGAAGAAAGTTACAGCAATTGATAGTATTTTGCTCCATAAAATTTTGCTTCTTGATACAGGCTTAGAATATAAAAATTCTATAGTCCCTTCACTTTCCTCTTGAATAATTGAATTTACTCCTAATGTAACTCCATAAATTCCAAAAGCCATTGCTATATATTGAAAGGTATATCCCATATAATCATTTATCTTACTAAAATCTGTGATTCTTGAAAAATTAAATATTTCCAATAATGCTGGTGGTAATGCTTCCAGCTTGCTTCCTACTAATTCTTGCATCCCCATATCCTTCATGCTTGGGAATAGGGCCATAAATACTACTATAGTTGCACAAGTTCCTAGGCTCCAATATATTAATGACTTTAGATTTCTTTTAAATTCGAACTTAAAAATATTCATTTATTTCCCCTCCCCTTGGTAATAATGCATAAAGGCATCTTCTAATTTAACTTCTTCAATTAAAAGTTTTTCTAAATTATATTTTGAGAGTAAAGCTATTAGCTCATTTATATTTCCCTTATAAATAAACTCTATTCCTTTATCTATAACTTTTACTTCTTCAGCTAGCTTTTCTATTTCCTTTATATCTATATTATCTGCTTTTAATCTTACTCTTTGTCCTAAATTCCTATTAACATTTTTTAAATCTAAAATATCTACAATTTCCCCATCCTTTATTACAGCAACCCTATCGCAGAACTTCTCTACTTCAGATAAATTGTGAGAAGATAAAAATATAGTTTTCCCCTTAGCTTTTTCTTTTAATAATATATTAAAAAGTTTTTGTTGAATTAATGGATCTAATCCATTTGTAGGCTCATCTAAAATAACAACCTTAGGATTATTAATAAGAGCCTGTACTATAGCCACTTTCTTTTTATTTCCTAAACTTAATTCACTCATTTTTTTATCTAATTCTACTTCCAACTCATCACAAAGCTCCCTGATATATTCCCTATCATAATTATTAAAAAATGATGCAGCATATTTTAATATATCACTTACCTTAAATTCTGAATAATATCTTACTTCACTTGGAACAAAGCTTGTATATTCTTTAATTTCCTTACTTTCCCCTACTATATCTTTTCCTAAGATTTCTGCTGAACCTGAAGTTGGGAAAAGAAAATTTAATAAAGTTTTTATTGTTGTTGATTTTCCATCCCCATTGGGTCCAATAAAACCATATATTTCTCCCTGATTTATTTCTAAATTTATATTACTTATGCCTCTATTTTTTCCATAATTTTTAGTTAAATTCTTTATCTTTATAGCCTTCATAATCTCCCCCCTAAATTTTTTCTTTATATCTTAATAATTTATCATTAAATCTTTCACCAGTAATCTTTTTATAAAAATAAAAATTTAAAGTTATTCCTATAAAATAAACTGTATATATTATTATAAAAATACTGAAATGAATTCCCCACAATTCTACCCAATTAAAATATTCTATAAAAAAAATTAATATTATTAGCTGAATTATAAAATGTGCTGCTATTTTAACTTTTATAGATATATTAGGTAATAATTTTTCATTATATAAAAATATCTGAATAGCACCTATTATAACTGCTAAAAGTAAAAATTCCCAAAGCATCTCTAGAGGCATTATATTATTTCCTGTTATAAGACTTACAACTCCATAAGTAAAGATTATACTAACAAAATATATTGCCATTAGCCCTTTTATTTCATAACCTATATTAAAAAAATTTTTCATAAATCTCCCTCCCTAATAAGTTCTTTTATCTACAGATTCAAAATAAAGAATAGAATTTAATTTTATAACATATACACGCCCATTTTTAGTTCCTGTAATAACATTGTCCTCTTCCTTTAATTTGTTTATTAACTTTAATACAGTATCATCAATATTTTTACAGTTTATTATTATCTCAATTTCCTTATTATTTTCGTTTTCATTAATTATTACTTTCATAATAACTCCTTCCTTCTTTATACTTTTATCATATCCTTTAATAAAAATATTTCAACAAAATTTAACCAAAACAGTTAGGAGTTAAAAGTTAGTAGTGTGGAATGATGAATAGTTTGGAGTGTGGAGTTAGTAGTGTGGAGTTATTTGGGGTGTACAAGTTCCCTAACTACTAACTACTAACTCCACACTCCTAACTACTAACTCCTAACTATATTAAATGTATTAAAAATATTTATTTATCCATACTAAGTTATATTAAAACTTTTATAGGAGGTTTATATGAACAGTAAATATGAGGATATTTTTAATAGATTAATTAAAGCTTATTATGAAGATAGATTTGAGGAAACTGTTAATGATATAATAATTAACCATGAAATTTCTCCCCAAGAAACTTTTAAAATAGTATGTACTCTTTGCGGAGTTTCTTTAGATTTTGATAATAATTACCTCTACAAATTAAAAAATGCCATTACAAATTATGAAGTCAATAGACGTTTTATAGAAAAACTTGATAGCTGTAATATTAAATGTAAAGCAAGTGAAGATGTAAAGACTAGCTGTCAATTAGCCTGCCCTTTTGATGCAATCTTATATGATAAGGATAATAACTCTACATATATTGACTATGATTTATGCCTTGGCTGTGGAAACTGCATTGAACATTGTAAAGACGGTAAAATAATGGATGTTGTAGAATTTTTACCTGTCCTAGATTTAATAAAAAATAATAAAAAAGTAATAGCTGCAGTTGCTCCAGCTATTGCAGGTCAATTTGGAGAAAAGGTTACTTTAGACATGTTAAGAGAAGCTTTTATAAAAATTGGCTTTACTGATATGATAGAAGTAGCCTTTACAGCAGATATGCTGACTATTAATGAAGCTGTACAGTTTAATAGATTAGTTAAGGAACCTGATGACTTAATGATAACCTCCTGCTGCTGTCCAATGTGGGTTGGAATGTTAAAAAAGGTTTATAATGACCTAGTTCATAACTTATCTCCTTCAGTATCTCCTATGATTGCTGCAGGCAGGGTTATTAAGAAACTAGATCCTGAAGCAAAGGTAGTCTTTATTGGTCCATGTATAGCTAAAAAAGCAGAAGCCAAGGAAGCAGATATTGGAGATGCAATAGATTATGTTTTAACCTTCCAGGAACTTGATCAAGTATTTAAGGCCTTTGATTTAAATTTAGAAAGCCTAAAAGGCATTCCATCAAGGGATTATGCATCAAGAGGTGGAAGGCTATATGCAAGAAGCGGTGGAGTTTCTTTAGCTGTTTACCAAGCCATCCAGGAACTTTATCCAGAAAAGGCAAAATTCTTTAAGGCTATAAAGGCTGAAGGAGTAAAAGAATGCAAGGAAGTCCTAAAAAACGCCTTAGCTTCAGATATAGATGCTAACTTCATTGAGGGCATGGGCTGCGTTGGTGGATGTGTTGGAGGACCTAAAGCCATAATAAGCAAGGAAGAAGGCAGAAAATTTGTTGATGATTACGCCTTTAATTCTCCTATCAAGGTTTCTACCCATAGTGTAACCTTTAATGAAGTATTAAAAAGATTAAATATTAACTCCTTAGAAGACTTTAAAAATGAAGAAAAAACAGCAATATTTCATAGAGAATTTTAGAAAAATCAAAATTCAAGCTGAACTAAAAAAAATATGTACTAAAATACTGGTGCATAGTTTTTTCACTTTTAATAAAATAATGATACTCAAACAAAAAAGCTTGAAGAAAAAAGTAACTTTAATCTCCGAGAAGCTGCTGAATATTTAAATATCTCAGAAACAGACCTAATTAATACTGTATATAGTAAAAATACTGAGGAATATATCTTTAATAGAGAAGCTCTAGATAAATGGGTTCAAGAATCAGGCTTTAACATGTAGAGTTATATTGAAATAGCTATTATGCTAGGAGTTTTGCTTAATCTCACTACTTTCAAATAAAACAATAACTCTAAAGCATAATAGCTAAATTTTGCATAAAACTTGTAATATAAACCTAAAATTTATTTTAAAAAACTAATTGCTAACTTTTATTAAAATTTTCATTTTTATATTTATTTAAGTTTAACAAGTCTTCCTTTCTGTATAAATGATAAGCTGGGTACATGGTATCTACATAAAGCTGAATTCCTAATACTGCTGCCCTTACACAAAAATGCCTGTCTTCTCCCCAGAAGGACAAATTATATATTGGATTAAAATTTACACCCTTTTCAAGAGCACTTCTTGATATTAATGTACAAGCTCCTAAACCGCCTACTTCATAAGTTCCAGGGATTCTTAATTTCGATAAAAATTCACTCATTCTAAGATTAGCTTCCTCATTAGTAATATATTCCCCCGGCTCAATATTATATAAGGTATAAGTATCTTTTAACCAAACTTGAGGATATTCTTCTGAACTAGGATTCCATTTAGTCCAAAATATATTCGATACTATTTCCTTATCTAAAGAAAGTAGCCTTTTTATTGTTTTAGGATTTAATACTATGTCTGAATCAATAAGAAATAAATAATCAAAGTTTTCCTCTAAAGCTTTGTGAATAATCTCATTTTTAAAATTAGTAACCTTTTCTATTAATTTATTAGTCCATCTATGAGTTATCTCATCACAAACATATAAAGATTTACTATCACTATTTATAAGGATAACATTATTAATTTCTTCCTTAAAGTTATTTAATAGATCACTTGATTCCTTGTTTAAATTATCATCTATAAAATAATAACTTACCTCTATATCACTTAAGTCTAATTTCCTTAAAGAAAATAGAAACTCCTTCAATATCTCAGGCTTTTGATTAATGGGGCTTCCTATTAAAAGCTTAATCATATATTCCTCCTTATTACATTTTATAAATTATATTCAATTTAATTTAAGATATGCATATTTTCTAGTTTTGTTATTTTATTAAGGATTAGCATATTTTCTTTTTTTTCATATGCTATACTAAGCCCAACTTTATGGAGGTAATTTTCTTTGACAACTATAAGTGCTTGTATCATTGCTAAAAATGAAGAAAAAAACCTATTGAGGTGCCTTAAAAGTATAACTAATCTTGCTGATGAAATAATACTACTTGATACCGGTTCTAATGATAATACAATAAATATTGCAAAAAAATTTAATGCTAATATAATTGAATTTCCTTGGAATAATAATTTTAGCGATGCCCGAAATAAGGCCTTAGAACATGCAACTAAAGAATGGATATTAATAATCGACTGTGATGAGGCATTAGATATATCCCAAATAACAGATATTAAAAATACTTTAAGCCAAGCTTCCAATTTAGGATTTTCTTTAAAACTTGTAAATATAATAAATAATTCACCAATAGAAGGTGAATATATATTTAGAATTTTTAAAAACTACTCTGGCTTTTATTTTAAGGGAAAAATAAATGAAATCATATTAAATTCTTCTTTAAAATCAGACTTTAAAGATAATATTAAAAAGTTAGATTATAAATTATATAATTATGGTTTTGATTTAGATAAAAAAGATTTAAACAAAAGGTGTTATAGAAATTTATCTATTTATTCAGAATATAAAAATTCTGAAACAAATTATATAAATTATTTCAATATTGGAAATGAATATTTTTTATTAGGCAATTATTCTAAAGCAGTAACTAACTATTCCAAAGCCCTTTACTCCTGTGATGATATTTATATTTCCAGCTATATTACTTATGTAATTATAAAAACTTACTATCATGCTCAAAAATATAATCTTGGAATTTCTGTTGGTGAAGGCCTATCTTTAAAATACAATAAGATTAGGGAAATATATTATATTATTTCTTTATGCTATTTAGAGCTTAATGATATAGAAGCTTATAGGGAAAACTTTAAAAAATATTTAGCTTCTAGGGAAAATTCCCATAAATATTGTTTTGATTTAATTTTCCTTGAAAATAAAAGAATAATTCCTGAGATGTTTGGCTTTAGGATAAATAATTTGGTTATATAAAAAAAATAAAACATATCATTCTTTGACATGTTTTATTTTTTTTTATTTAATATTTTTTCTATTAAATCTAGCCTGCTTTTACCTAAAATTTGCTTAGTTTTTTTAGCAACCTCATCATTTTTATAAAACTTATCCCTATTTCCTTCTATTACTTTTACTATATTTGTTTCTAATTTTTCGTCCTCAATGTTTCCTTCAAAATAATAATCTATATATTCCCTTAATGCATAACTAAGATCTTCCTGATTTTTATAATACAATCTTAGCTCAGATTTATCCATACCTATCCCACCTTATATTATTCATAAATATATTTTATATCATTAAAATAAAACATACAATAACTATATAATTTTATTTATTATATATAAGAATTAATACATTGCTTTTGATATTCAAATAGCAGCTAATTTAACCACAAAAGAAAATATCTCAAAAAACAGCTTCATTTTTGTTGCCTTATATATAAGCTTTATTAACTCCTTATTAGAAGAACTATTTTTTAGAGGTTTTGCTTTTATTCAATTAAAAGAATTAATAAAAGAAAAATATGCTTATATATTTAGTTCAATAAGTTTTGCCCTATATCATGTCTTTATTATGTCTGGCTGGTTTAACCATGCCTTATTTATCCTGATACTTTTTTCATTAGTAATTGCAGGCCTTATTTTTGATTATTTTGATAGAAAAACAACAATTTATAACTCATGGCTTATTCATATGAGTGCTAACTTTGCAATAAACACAATCGGCCTTATGGCCTTTAATATAATATGAAAGTTCTAAAATTTTATTAAAATACATTAAAAAAGTTCACAATTTGTAAACTGTGCTACAAACTGTGAACTTTCTCCTCTTAAACTCCTAACTACTAACTACTAACTCTTAACTGTTAACTGTTAATTCCTAGCTAATTTAGCTTCTTTTCTTTTTTCAGTTTCATCTACAACTAAAGCTGATACTGCTGCTCCAGTTACGTTTGTTGCCGTTCTAGCCATATCAATAACTGCATCTACTGCCATTACCATTGCCATACCTTCTAATGGTAAGCCTAGAACAGATAATACAACTGTTGTTGACATAGTTGCTGCTCCTGGAACTCCTGCTATACCAATTGAACCAACTATAGTAGTTGCAATTATTAATATATAGTGATACATTGTTAAATCTATATTAAATACTTTTGCAACAAATATAGCTACTATTGCTGGATATAATCCACCGCAGGCATTCATTCCCATTGTTGAACCTAATGAAGCTGTAAAACTTGCAACTTCATCCTTAACCTTAGCTCTATTTATTAAGCTGTCTATTGTTACTGGTAAAGTACCATAGCTGCTTTGACTTGTGAAAGCAAGTAACATTGCTGGGAATATATCTCCAAAAAATTTAATTGGATTTCTTCTTGCTACAACTGATATTAATGGTGTATGAACTAATAATATTTGTAATATACATGCAATATAAACTGCTGCCACAACTGTTGCTAAAGATAATATTGTATCTAAACCGTTATTTGATGCTGCTGTTGCTATTAATCCAAATACTCCATATGGGATGAATTTAAGAACTATTCTTGTAATGCTCATAACTATTTCATAAGTTGCTAGAATAAAATCTTTAAAAGCCTTTATCTTATCTGGATTATTGTTATCTTCTATAACTAAAGCTATTGCTACGAAAATTGAGAAAACAACAACTGGTATAATTTGTCCATCTACTATTGAACCTATTACGTTTGATGGTAAAAATCCTAAAATTACATCTGTTAATGCAGGAATTTCTCTTGCTGTAAAATCTCCTGCTCCAGTAAATACAAAACCTTCTCCTAGATTAAATAACTTACCTATAATAATTCCTATTGCCGCTGCAATTCCTGTTGTTCCAAGTAATAATCCTACTGATTTAAATCCAATTGATTTTAAAGTTTCAATATTTTTAAATCTTACTAAACTTGTAATAATTGAAGTCATTACTAGAGGTATAACAACCATCTTAATTAATGACATATAGCCCTTACCTACTACCTTTAGGAATGGAATATTTCCCTTAAATACTATTCCTATAATTAATCCTAATGCTAAAGCTACTAAAGTAGCAATTGATCTTTTTCCATTTTTTTTGTTAACTACATATATTACATATGCAGCAGCTAATGAAGCAATAATTGCTAATATTAATTGAATATTTATATCCATTTTATATCCTCCTAAAATTAATTTTTTTATTGATAATATTAAAATAATTTATTAAATAATTCCTTAAAAATGTTCTATTACTGGCCAGTAAGTTCTATCGAATAAAAAACTTCTCCCCCTATATTCAGAGGCAGAAGATACATTTCCGCGGTTCCACTCTGATTAAATGTTTATATAAAAACATTCATCTCATTTAAAGTATATAAATATACTTCATCTCTATAATGGGAGAACCCATAAGGCCCTACTATTATTTCAAGCCTTAAACTCAGAGGTGCATTTCATTATTATAATTTTAGGTTATCTCAGCAACTAACCCTCTCTGTGAAAAATTAATAATAACTACTTCTCCTCTTCAACGTCTATTATTCTTATCGGATTACTATGATTTAATTATATCCACTGATTTTTAACTTGTCAATAATGATTAATGATATTTTATTTAAAATTTTTTCCAAAATAAGGTTAAACCTTTTCATTTTTCGATATTATTACAAAAAAATGTAATGGATAAGCTCCATTACATTTCCTTACTATTCTAAAAATCTATCAACATTTTCTCTTGTTACTTTTGTATGTTGAGTTTTTACATATTTTCCACTAATACCTTCTAGATCATTAACATCAAATCCCATAGCCAAGGAATAGGAAATATCAAAAATTGCCTTAGCCTGAAGCTTGGCATCACTTATTACAGTACCAGTTAATTCTCCTTTTTTTACAGCTTCTAAAGCTTCCTTTATCCCATCTATTCCCACTACTATTGGTTTCTTTGTAAAAAGCTCTGTTGAATTTATAGAATGCAGGGCACCTAAAGCCATTACATCATTATTGCTTATAACAAGTTCTATTGCATCCCCAAATTCCTCTATCCATTGATTCATTTTACTTATTGCTTGATCACTCTGCCAATTAGCACTATCATCAGCCAGCTTTTCTAGTTCAATACCATAATTATCAATATCTTTTATACAATATTCTGTCCTAATAGAAGCATCTTGATGCCCCGGCTCTCCTTCCAGCATAACATATTGTATTTTATTATCTTTATTTTTATCTAGTTCCCCTTTATTTTTATTCCATTCCTCTATAATAATCTCTGCCTGCATTTTTGCAGACTGCCTTGCCTGAGCCCCTACATAATATACCTTATTCCATCTATTTAAATCTTCTTCAACAGGCTCCCTGTTAAAAAATACTAAAGGTATATTGGCATTTTTGGCCTTATCAATTATTGTAGCGGCAGCAGTTCTGTCTACTAAGTTTACACAAATAATATCATAATCCTGTTTTATAAATTTATCTATTTGATTTCCTTGGTTTGTAGTACTGCCTTTTGCATCAACAAAATCTAACTGTATCTTTATATTTTCCTCTTGTTCCTTTTCCTTAGATATCTCTTCTAAATAAGAACTTATACTAGCTATGAAAGTATCATCTTGTCTATATAGGGTAACACCAATTTTTATTTCATTCTTTTTAGTTTCTTTATAATCTACATCACATCCTGAAAATATTGAAGTGCCTAATAATAACGTAGTAAAAACTATTAATCCCTTATACTTTTTCACAATAACCTCCTATAAATTACACCTGTATCACCTAATGATAGGAAATAAAATCTTTTGATTTTCTTCTGAATACATATTATAAGTATTTATTGTTGTTGATGTTATTTTGCTCTCATTAATTTTTTCATTTTCTATTTCAGAAACCATTGCCTTAATTCCTAAATAACCTAAATTAAACTCATTCTGCATAGCTATTGCATTAATAATTTTCTCTTCCATTAAGGAAATTATCAAACTTGTACTTCCTATTCCATAAAAAGCTGTTTCAGCCCTGTATTCCTTCTTAAGCTTTCCGGCAATTTCTAAGATATTTGGCTCAAAGGCAACTACTACTTTTGTATCTTCCTTCTTTAGAATTTCTGAAATACTTTTGTAAATTTCAGCCTCATCCTTAGGTAAATCTATAAATTCATAGGTGTTTTTACTTAATGAAATTTCGTCAATAAATCCTTCATATTTTTCTTTTTCACTACTTATATTAAATCCACTTCTTAGAATTTTTATTTTACTTCTTGTATTTCCATTTCTGATTACTTCATTAGCTAGTTTTTTACCAAGTTCATAGTTATCACAGGATATATATGTGAACTTTTCCTTAGTTTCTATATTAGATTCAAATAAAACAATTGGAATTTCCTTTCTAAAATCTTCTATAATCTTAGAAAGGGAATTATAATCTGCTGGAGAAATTAATATTCCATCTGTACCATTCATAATCTCTCTCTTAATTAGTTCCTTCTGTTCTTCCACATTATTATCTTCGAGAAGAGTTATAAAGCTTATATTTACATTTAAATCAGAAGCAGCCTGTTCCATACCATTTTTAACTATTCTCCAAACTTCACTGCTCTTACCCCTGACTATTACAGAAACCTTATATACTCTAACCTTTCCTTTTGCTCCCTTTGGCAGCAAGATAAAGGAAGATGTTATAAGAATTATTAAGAGAAAAATAAAGATTGTCCTTTTTCTTATTACCACAGTTATTCTCCTTTATTATCAAAGTATTTCCTTGCCGGCATATGAATTCTAATAATAGTGCCTTCATCAGGCTCACTAAAGATCTTTAATCCATATTCCTTACCAAAATATAGCTGGATTCTTTCATGAACATTTTTTAAACCTATGCCAGAACCTTTTTTGCTATTATGCTTTTCTTTTCTTACAAGCAGTTCCTCAGCTAGTTCCTGAGGCATTCCTAAACCATTATCAATAATATCTATATATAGATCCTTTTCTTCTAGATAAGCCTTTACTAAAATATTGCCATCTCCATCCATATATTCCATACCATGATAAATAGCATTTTCTATTAATGGCTGGACAATTAACTTGATGCATTGCAAATCTAAAGCTTCTTCTTGGGCTTCTATTTCATAGTCAAATTTATTTTTATATCTTATGCTTTGTATGGTTAAGTAATTTCTTGCATGTTCTAGCTCATCTTTTACTGTAATAATATTTCGCCCCTTACTTATACTAATTCTAAAGAATCTTGCAAGGGAAGTAACCATGGTTATAGCTCCGCTATAATTTTCATTTTCTATCATCCATACTATTGAATCTAAAGTGTTATATAAAAAGTGCGGATTAATTTGTGATTGAAGGGCATTAAGCTCGCTTTTTCGCTTTTCTTCCTGCTCTTTTACAATATTATCCATTAAAATATTCATTTGGTTTAACATTAACTTAATAGCTTTAGCTAAATGCTGAACTTCTTGAGAGCCCGTTTCTGAAATGTTTAAATTATCTACACCATTTTCAAATTCTTTAACTGCCTTTTCTAATTCCATAATTGGATTGGCTATTCTTGAAGAAACATACATATTAATTGATATCAAGGTAAAGATTGCAAAAAGCATTATGAATATGGCAAAGGCCCTAAAATCACTAGCCCCAGATACTATATCTTCTATAGGGGAAACAGAAACAATTTTCCAGCCTGTATAACCTACAGTCTTTATATTTATCATTCTTTTATTTCCCTGGAAATTTTCTAAATAGTTTCCATCTTCTAATTTTGCATTCTTATAATTTGTTTCTTCAATTAAGTTAGTATATATTAACTGTTGTCTAGGATGATATATAATTTCTCCATTTCCATCCATCAAATATACATAGGCATTTTGTCCTAAATCGACATTTTTACATATTTCCTCAATGCCGCTAAAGTTCATATCAACCAAAAGAACCCCTCTTTTAGCTTTACCATCTTCAGTTATTTCTACTGCCCTGCTTAAAGAAACAACCCAAGTATATTTGTAATTAGGATCGTAAAATAAATTTTGAACATGAGGAGTTGAAAAATGAAGGTTTTCACTTTTTTCTAAAGCATCTTGAAACCATTCATTTTCCCTTGGATCTATATTTTCTTTTAACTGTTGTACTGGATAGGAAGCTATTATATCTCCATGCTCTGAAAACAAGCTTATGCTGATTAAGAAGTCCTTATTGGCTTCGTAGAGTATATCCATTTCCTTATTAATATTTTCACTGGATAAATCCTTCTTCTTAATCCCTCTATAGTACATAGTATCGGATATTTTCATCATCTTTCTTAAATAGCTGTCTAAATTTAAATTAACTTGATCTAAAATAGCCTGATTATTTTTGGCAACCATTTCCTCAGTTAAGTTTGAAAATCTTAAATATAAGGCTCCCCCTACTACTATCATTCCAAGTACTGCCACAATTGTAAAAGAAACAGATATTATATTATGAATACTTGCTTTTTTATAATAATCTACTATTTTTTTTGGATTCCTTTTAACATATCTAATCATCATCTCTTTCTATACCTTGAAGGAGATATTCCATATTGCTTTTTAAATACATAGCTAAAATAATTAGCTTCCAAGTACCCAACCTTCCTTGCAATAATATAAGTCTTATCATCTGTTGTATTTAGAAGCCTTACTGCTTCCTCAAGCCTTATATTTGTAAGATAGCTCACAAAGTTCATGTCTGTTTCCTTCTTAAAAATTGTTGAAAAGTAGGTTGGACTTACATGTAATTCTGAACAAAGCTTTTCAACAGATATTTCTGGATCGCTGTAGTTTTCCTTAATATAGGCCTTAGCCTTTTCTACTAGCATTTTTGAGGAATTAATCCTATCTTTCTTTATAAGCTTATTTATTTTTGCAGATTTTTCTTTAAACCAGTTCTTTATATCATTTATTGAATCAGCCTTGCTTAAATATGAATAGCAATTAAAATCTTCTCCAAAGACTTCCTCAAAGTTAATGTTGTAATCTTGCAGAAGCCTTAATATAGCTGTAAAAACTTCCATAAGATAAACTCTGTATTTATTTAAATCTACTAAATCCTTCTCAACTTTACTAAATATCTTATCAATGATTTCTTCTATTTCCTCTTTACTTGATAATTTTATAGAATTTAACAGGGAACTTTCCTCTTGCTCCTCAAATTTTAACTGAATATCATTATTAGGCTCCACATCCTCTATATAAATTGCCTTTCCACTTCCTAATATAGGTCTATAATTTAAGGCTGTTTCGGCAGTTTTATAGGAATACCTTATATCCATTATATCTTCATATACTCTTCCAATCCCTGAAGATATTGTATTTGCAAAAACACATTGATATAGCCTGCTTACTTCATTCAATCCCTTAAGTAAATTATTCACTTCTGCTTTTTCTCCAAAGCTAGCCAATACAACAATTTTATCTGAGTAAGGAAAACTTACAAAATCACAGTAATTTCCAAGAGTTTCATCAACCATATTTTTAATGGAGATCAAAAGTAAACCAATATTATTTTCCTCTTCTTCTAAAACTGTTGTACCATCAATGTTTATTAAAGCAACTGTTAAATATTTTTTTATAAAATTTAGTCCTAATTTTCCTGCATCAGCTTCCCATCTCTCCTTGCTCATTCTTCCTTCTAGGGCTGAAACTAAATATTGCTCCCTTAGAACTGGAATACTCTCTAGGTAATGTTTTTTTAGTATTTCTACATTTCTTTTTTGAGCATATTCCTTATCAAGCTTGTCCTTTAACTTTTTAAGAATTTCTATAATTTCATTGGAATTAATCGGTTTCAACACATATTCAAAAACATTTATCTTTATTGCCTTATGAGCATATTCGAGTTCATCTGAACCAGAAAAAATTATTAATTTGGTAGAGGGCATTATTTCAGATAACTTTTCCCCTAACTCTAATCCATCTAGAAAGGGCATTTTTATATCGGTCATTACTACATCTGGGGCAAGTTTTTCAGCCATTTCCAAGGCTTCTTGTCCATTTTCTGCATCTCCTACCACTTCAAATCCATACTGCTCCCAGTTAACTTTATTTATTACTCCAACTCTAATTTCCTCTTCATCATCAACAACCATTATTTTGTATAGTTTCATAAAATACCACTCCTAGATATAGCATATACTTTTAAAAATATTATAAGCAAAATCCTAATCGATTACATTGTATATTATTCAAATAATTAGAATATTAACATAATTATAACACAAATAAATAAAAGTGCGAATATAATCTTAGTTAGATTATATTTGCACATTGCAATAATAAAAAACTCCTAGAGGACACCCCTGGGAGTTTTATTCTTAATTATTCATTGCCAATTCTCAATTATAAACTGTAAAAACTTTGCTTTTACAATACTATTCCAAAGATTAGTGATAAAATCATAGCTATAAAAAGTACAACTAAAAATTTATCCATAGTTTCTACTGAAACATCTATATTTCCATATAAGATACTTCTTATATTTTTATTTTCTTCTTTTTTTACTTCTTCAGCATTTTTATTTTCTATAATTTTATCTTCCACTTTAATCATCCTTTAATTTCTATTTCTTAGCTATATATTTTCTTACGTCTAATGATACTGCTGTGATTATTATTAAACCTCTTATTATATATTGCCAGTAAGCATTAACCCCAACGAAGTTTAGACCATAGTTAATAACTTGTAATAATACTGCACCTATTAATACTCCTGGTATTGTTCCTATACCACCTGAGAAGGAAACTCCACCAACTACGCAGGCAGAAATTGCATCTAGGTCATAGTTAAATCCTGTATTTGTAGTTGTTGAACCAGCTCTAGCTGCTTCTAAGAAACCAGCTAGTCCATAAAGAACTCCAGCCATGATAAATATAATCATTATATTCTTAACAACATTTACTCCAGAAACAGCAGCTGCTTCTGGGTTTCCACCTATTGCAAACATATTTCTTCCAAGCTTTGTTTTATTCCATACAAACCATATTATTAGTGATACTATGGCAAGATAGAATACAAGATAAGGTATTTCTAAAGCTCCTAATTTTAAGGATCCATTTACGAACTTAGTGTATTTTTCATCTAAATTTGCTATTGGTTGTGCTCCTAGCGGTGGTCTATCTATATAAAGACAAGATAATCCATAAGCAATAAGTTGAGTTCCTAAAGTAATTATAAATGCATGCACCTTTAATTTTGCAACACCAAAACCATTAATTGCTCCAAATATAGCTCCTATAGCCATTGCTATTAACATTGGTAATATTAATGGTAATTCTGGTAAGTTAGGATACATTCTTGATGCATAAGTTGTTGATTGCAGCAATGATGATGAAATTATTGCTGTAAATCCTAAAATACGTCCAGAAGAAAGATCTGTACCTTGCAGCACTATAAGACCAGCAACTCCAAGAGCCATTATTCCACGAGTTGAAGCCTGACTTAAAATATTAGTAAAATTCTTTAGAGATAAGAATCCTGGATCCTTTATTATAAAGAATATTATCATTAAAACTAAAACAATATATAATGCATAATTTAGCAAGAAATCTTTTACTGTATCTTTATTTATTTTTACTTTATTCATAACTTGCACCTCTATTCTAAATATATTTTGCTGCCATTGTCATAATATCTTCTTGGGTTAAATCTTCAGTTAACCCTTCTCCTGCTAATCTACCATTAGACATTACCATTATTCTGTCACAAATACCTAATAACTCTGGCATTTCAGAAGAAACAACAATAATTCCTTTACCTTTATTAGCTAAATCAATTATTAATTGATAGATTTCATATTTAGCACCAACATCTATACCTCTTGTTGGCTCGTCCAATAATAAAATTTCAGGTTCTGTAAGAAGCCATCTTCCTATAATAACCTTTTGCTGGTTTCCTCCAGATAAGGTACTTATTAAAGTCTTTTGACTTGGAGTTTTAACCTTCATACTATCAATTACCCATTGGGTATCCTTTGTCATTTTCTTATCATCTAAAACTCCTAATTTACTATATCCATTTATATTTGCTAATATAGCATTAGATTTTATATCTAATTTTCCAAATATTCCTGTTGCCCTACGTTCTTCTGTTAATAGAGCAAAACCATTCTTTATTGCCTTACTTGCATTTGTATTTTCTACTTTCTTACCATGTAAAAGGATTTCTCCTTCACTATGATGGGCAATTCCAAAAATTGTTTCTAATAGTTCGGTTCTCTTAGATCCAACAAGTCCAGCAATACCTAAAATTTCTCCTTTTCTTAACTTAAAGGATACATTTTTTATTGAAGGCTGATATGTACCTGTCAGATTTTTAACTTCTAGTATTACTTCAGCTGGTTTATTAGTCTTAGGTGGAAATCTATGTGTTAAATCACGTCCAACCATCAACTTAATTATTTTATCAGTAGTTAATTCCTTTGCAGGTTTTGTATCTACCCACTTACCATCACGCATTACTGTAACTTCATCAGATATTTGAAGAATTTCTTCCATTTTATGAGAAATATAAATAATTCCGCAGCCTCTATCTCTTAATTTATTAATAATTCTAAATAAATGCTTAACTTCTTCTTCTGTTAATGAAGATGTAGGTTCGTCTAGAACCAAGATTTTTGCATTATAGGAAACTGCCTTGGCAATCTCAACCATTTGCCTTTGTGAAACAGAAAGTTTAGCCATTTTAACTCTTGGATCAACATCTATTTCTAGTTCCTCTAATACCTTCTTAGTTGCTTCATACATTTCTTTATCATTTACAACTCCAGCTTTTCCTGGATATCTTCCAAGCCAAATGTTATCCATTACATTTCTTTGCAATACTTGATTTAATTCTTGATGCACCATGGCAACTCCATTATCCATGGCTTGTTTTGGATTTTTAAACTTTACTTTTTTTCCTTCAATATAAATTTCTCCAGCATCCTCAATATAAACTCCAAACAGACATTTCATTAAAGTAGATTTGCCTGCCCCATTTTCCCCCATTAAAGCATGTACAGTACCTGGTTTTACTTTTAATTGAACATTGTCTAATGCTTTAACTCCTGGAAACTCTTTACTTATACCAATCATTTCTAGAACATATTTATTGTCTGACATACTTATTTCACCACTTTTCTATTATTTATTAAACTGCATAGTGGTAAACCACTATGCAGTCCTATTTAGCTTTTTATTATTTTAAATATGGTTGGTAAGGAATACGGATAGCAACTCCTGTATCATCAAACTTGTAAGAAGTACCTTCAGTTGCACCTTTTCCAGCAGCTAAGTTTAATCCAGTTTCATATAATGCCTTAGCCATACCTTCAGCATCTTGAAGAACTGATCCTAACATATATCCCTTAGCTATATATTCTTGAGCAGCTGTTGTAGCATCAACTCCAACAACTATTATATTTTTATCGCCTTCGCCAGTGTTATATCCTTGAGCTTGTAATGCAGCAATAGCTCCTAATGCCATACCATCATTGTTAGCAATAACTGCTTCTATCTTATCTCCATGGCTTGATAACCAAGCTTCCATAGCATTTTGTGCTAATGCTTGATCCCAGTTACATACTTGTTTAGCTAATTCTTCTACTTCAATTCCCTTATCCTTAAGTGTTGAAACTGAATATTCAGTTCTTGCAACTGCTTCTGGGTTATCAGGTTCACCTTGTAACATTACATATTGAAGAACTCCATCTCCATTTTTATCAATTTTATCTTTGTTAGCTTCCCATTCAGCTGCTATAATGTCACCTTGCATTATTCCAGCTTCTATAGCATTTGTTCCAACAAAAATAGCCTTTTCATAAGACTTAACTACTTCTGCAGCTGGTTCTCTGTTAAATAAAACAACTGGTTTTTCAGCTGCCTTTATTTTATCAACAACAGTTTGTCCAGCTCCTGTATCAACTAAGTTAACTAATAGAAGGTCATAGTCTTTTTGAAGTGCTGTATCTATAGTATCATTTTGTGTAGCTTGGTCACCTTTTCCATCAAAGAATTCAAATTCAACCTTGCCACTATTTTCATCTTGTATCTTTTGTAATGCTTGACGAACAGTTGAAATATAAGTATCGTCAAATTTATAAAGGAATACAGCTACTTTTACTGTATCATCTGATCCAGCATTTTCTCCTCCGTTAGAAGTTTTTCCACCACAGCCTACCAATGAAGCTGCAACCATAACAGTAGCTAAAGCCATAGCTAATAATTTTTTAACCTTTTTCATACTAAACTCCCACCTTTTATACTTTTTAGTTTTATGATTTCGTTTACATATACAATTATAAAGTTTTTCCCAAATAACTCCATACAAAAAACTTAACAAAATTATCAAAATTCTTAGATTTTTTAAAATATATTTTCTAAGAATAATCTGTTAAATTTATTAAGATAATTTAAAATAAGATATTAATTTATAACATATAATAAATAAATATGATATAATTATTCCAAATCCACGAAAGGAGTTGTTATTATGAAAAAAGGACTAAAAATTTTATTAATAATATTAGCTGTAATACTTGTTATAACCTTTCCTATTATATCTAGTTATAACAATCTAGTATCCTTAGAGCAAAAGGTTGAACAATCAGCATCTAATATTGATACTAATCTTCAAAGGAGATCTGATTTGATACCTAATTTAGTTAACACAGTAAAGGGATATGCAGCTCATGAAGAAGAAATATTTACTGATATTGCTGAAGCTAGAAGTAAATTAGCAGGTGCAACAAATGTTTCTGAACAAGCAGATGCTGATTCAGAATTAAGCAATGCTTTATCTAGATTATTAGTAGTTGTAGAAAAATATCCAGACTTAAAGGCTAATGAAAA
Source organism: Caproiciproducens sp. MSJ-32 (assembly GCF_018918055.1). GTDB lineage: Bacteria > Bacillota > Clostridia > Clostridiales > Clostridiaceae > Clostridium. The sequence continues at coordinate 44,484 of NZ_JAHLPS010000014.1, read as the reverse complement.
CTTTATTGCCTTATCTGATGAACTTGCTGGAACAGAAAATAGAATTGCTATTGCAAGACAGGATTATAATACAGTAGCTACTCAGTATAACACAAAAATAAGAAAATTCCCTACTAATATAATTGCTTCAATATTTAACTTTGATGAGAAGCTCCTTTATAAAGCTGATCAAGGTGCTTCCGAAGTTCCAAAAGTAGATTTTGCTGATTAAAGATGATTTAATATGAAAAAATTTGCTTTAAAACTTTACAAGCTTATTTTACTTATTTTCTTGGGGGTATTTTCTTTAACTAATTTTGTTTATGCTGATACTACTTTCCCAGAACCTACAAGTTATAAATATGTTAATGACTATGTAAATCTGCTTTCTATAGAAGAAAAAGAAAAGATAGTATCTATAGGAAAGGAATTAGAAGATAAGACTGGAGCCCAGGCTACAATTGTTATAATTGACACCTTAAATAATCAGCCAATAGAGGACTATGCAAATAAATTATTTAGAGCATGGGGAATTGGAGAAGCTGATAAGGGTAATGGGCTTTTAATTTTATTAGCCATTGAAGATAGAAGCTGGAGAGTTGAAGTCGGTCGTGGTCTTGAAGGTGCAATTACAGATGCAGGCAGCGGAAGAATAATGCGTAACTTAGCAGTACCAGAATTTAAAAATGATGATTATGGCACTGGCCTATTAAATAGCTATAGTGCCCTATGCGACTTAATAGCAGAAGAATATTCAGTCACCCTCGATAAATCCTTAAATATTGATTTATCAGGTCTTGAAGATGAAGAATATGAAGACCTTGAAGCTGGTGATATGCTACCTGTATTTATAGTCGGAATTCTAGTAATGCTTGATATATTCTTTAATAGAGGACGCATTATATCAGCAATATTAAGAGCCTTCTTCTGGTCATCAGGCCGTGGTCCAAGAGGCGGCGGTCACGGAGGCTTTGGTGGAGGAGGCTATGGCGGTTTCAGCGGCGGCTCCCATGGAGGCGGCTTCGGCGGCTTTGGCGGAGGCTCTTCTGGCGGCGGAGGATCTAGTGGAAAATGGTAATAGTATTTTCCAAAGTTCATATTGCACAATTGTGCTAGATTTTCAGAGGACTTGAAAAGCTTCAATAATAAAAAGTAAAAAGCAGTCTCGTAAAAGAAACTGCTTTTTATTTATATATAAATTTAATTTAATGCTAATATATCTACAAATTCAAAGGGCTTAGATCAAATTAATTGACTTTTCTTTTAAAGAAAGAGAAGCAAACTAAAAGCCATAACCATCATTCCTCCAATCAGACCGTAAATTGATAAATGGTGTTCTCCATATTCTTTTGCTGCTGGTAATAATTCATCAAAGGATATAAAAACCATTATTCCTGCTACTAGAGCAAAGATTATTCCAGAAGTTAGATCTGTGAAGAAATTTCTTAGAAATAGGTATCCTACTAATGCTCCAATTGGTTCTGACATTCCTGATAAAAAGGAATAAATAAAAGCTTTTTTCTTATCTCCTGTTGCATAGTAAATTGGAACTGATACTGATATTCCTTCTGGTATGTTATGGATTGCAATTGCCACTGCAATTGGTATTGCTACATTAAAATCTGTTAAAGCTGAAACAAAAGTAGCAAGTCCCTCTGGGAAGTTATGTATTCCTATTGCAAGAGCTGTTAATACTCCAGTTCTCATTAATTTTTTTGATTCTTTTTCTTTTCTAATCCTCTTACATTCCTCAGTGCTACAATCATTTAGTACTTCCTTAATCTCATGAGGATTTTCTTCACTAGGTACGAATTTATCTATTAATGCTATTAAAAACATTCCTGCAAAAAATGCTATTACTGTTATATAACTTCCCTTCTTTACTCCTAGGGCATTAATTAATGAAGTTTTAGCATCAGAAAATAATTCTATCATAGATACATATATCATAACGCCAGCTGATAATCCTAAACTGACAGATAAAAATTTCTTATTTGTAGTTTTAGCTACTAAGGCAATTAAACTTCCTATTCCTGTTGCAAGTCCTGCAAATAAAGTTATTAAAAATGCTACAAATAAATTATTCATGTTTATTCCCTCCTTTTTTCTTTAATTAATAATCTATCTCTTCTTTTCTATCTTTTAACAACTAGATCAAATTAAATTCTCATATTTTATTTGTTAATAATAATTATTTGTTATTTATATATTATACTAATTTACATAATTTTTCAATGAAAAAACTACTTGTATTTTATAAAATTAACTTCTTTTAATATTCTTATACTTTCTTGATAAAAGCTTAGAATTATATAATATTAGACTTAGATACCATAGTATAAAATATATTAAAGAAAGAAATTCTAGCTTAATAAAATAATCATATCCACTACCTAAATCTTCTAATATTGTACCTTTAGCAGCAATATTGGAAGAAAAACTAACGAAAAAATAATCTGTTTTGTAAATTGAATTTATTATTCCCATACTTAATCCCATTAGTTGAAGAATTAAATATGCTCTAAATAATTCTAATTTGTTTATAAACCACTTATAAATTATGGCAAAGTATATTGGTACTATTATTATTGATAGGTGCGCTGTCATAAAATAATAATATTTTAAATATCTAGAAGACATTGATCTGTCCATTGACAGCAAACTGGATATACCACCTAATACTCCAGCAAATAATAAGAAATTAAATATCTTTTTATTTGGTTTTATTAAAATAGCTGCACATAAAACATTACAAATATAACATAAATGTAATGGTAATTTATTGATGGTTAATCCTTTTATTATCCAATTTCCTAAATAAAAAAGAGAAGTAACTATTATTATAATCCCTGCAAAAAAATATCTTAATCTTCTTTCAAACTTGTTATTTAATCTTATTTTCTTTTTAAAGATAAAAAGTAAAAATAAAATAACTATTAATAATATTATTGGAAGAAATCTTTCATAATCATTCATTATGTAATTTGGGTTTTCTCTCTCATAAATAATAAATTCTTTCATAGGCTCTCCTTTAATATATTTCAACCTTCTTTTAGTCTTTAGTACTATAGCAAATTTATGCATAGAGAAAACTGAAAATGCCAGCATAAGTAATTTTATACTGGCATTCATTATAAATTAATTAATTTATAATTTTATTTATTATCTTTTTTTCTTATCGTCCTTTTTCTTTGGTATTTCACATTTACCAGCATTTCTTTAGGCACTTAATAATTTCTCTGTATGCCTTCTTATAGCCAAGTACGAAGCCTTCTTTAAGTCCTTTTTCATGTCCTTCTGCGAAGCCTTTTTGTTTTCCTTCTGCAAAGCCCTTGTCACGGCCAACGCATAATCCGTTTGAGTAACCTCTGTTGTATCCAACATCATATCCTTTTTCATAACCTGCTTGGAATCCAATCTTATAGCCTTTTTCATAAGCTGCTTCTGCTAACTTTTCAGCTTTGCTTAGGCCCTTCTTACATCCTTTTTGGAATCCTTCTTTTAGGCCTTTTTCAAAGCCTAGTTTCTTGCCCTTTTCTAAACCTTTTTCAAAGCCTTTAGTATAACCAATTTTTATACCCTTCTTAAGGCCCTTTTCAAACCATTTTTTGCAATCAACTATTTTATTTTGTTTTTTATCTTCTTCTTTTTCTTTGCAATCTTTATTAAATTTCTTTTCATAATCTCTTTCAAAGTCTTTTTCACAATCTTCTTCGTAGTCATCATTTTCGTCGTCTTCATAGTCACATTCATAGTACTCTTCGTACTTGTCTTCTTGGTCATCTTCACAGTCGTCAAAATAATATGAAGTATATTCTACTTCATCATCTTCATATTCATCATCATAAACTTCTTCATAATCTTTAAATTCAAATTCATAATCGTCATTAGTAAAACCATATTTTGTTTCCATCTTTTTTCTCTCCTTGTTATTATTTTTTATAATACATAGATATGAAGCTAATAATTTATTTGTCAATGATTTTTAAGAAAATTTAACTGTATAAGCTTATTCATTCAATAATGAAACTACCTCTCTTACTAGTTTCTTAACCCTTGGTGGTAGCTTAGCCAAAGCCTTCTCCCTTTTTTCTTCATCCTCAATTTGAGCTATCCTCATAACCTCTTGTTGAACTCCTGGTATGGAATTGAATTCAGAGGCTATTCTATTGAATTTAGCTGCAAAGTTAGGATCCTGCATCTTAGCCTGTAATTTCATTAATAATTCAATACCATTCATATTTTTACTCCTAATCTTACTTTAATTTTATATTATTCATAATTATTTTCTTTGTTACATAATTCTTTATCAAAGTTTATACATGACTAAGCAAAAATAAAAAGAGCTGCCTTAGGACAGCTCTTTTTATTTGCTTTCTGAATTTAATATTAATTGAATTTTATCTATTCTTTTATCATCTAATTTTAAAAGTTTTAACTTAACATTGCCAGATACTACTTCGCAATTCTTTGTATCTGTAGGAATTTCTCCTAATTTTTCTATAAAGAAACCTGCAATAGTGTCTGCATCTTCTGATTCTAGTTCTATATCAAGATAATCATTTAAATCTGATAAATTCATTAACCCACTGATAATATAATTATTATCATCTAATTTTTCAAAATCTACTGAATCATCATATTCATCTAGGATTTCTCCCATAACTTCTTCAATGATATCTTCCATTGTCACTATACCAGAAAAGCCGCCATATTCATCTATTAATATAGCCATATATGATTTCTTTTCTTTTAACTTTTTAAATAATTCATCTATACTTTGAGTTTCAATAAAGAAACATGGCTCCTTTATTAAATCTCTTATATTTACATTATCAATACCTTTTTCTATTATACTAGCAAAAAGATCTTTCATGTGCAAAATGCCTATAATATTATCTATTTCATCCTCATATATAGGTATTCTAGAAAAGTTCTCCTCTAGTATTTTATTAATACAGTCTTTTAGATTTTCATTAACATCCAATAAGAATGTTTCTGTTCTAGGAGTCATAATCATCTTTGCTGTTGTATCATCAAATTCTATGATACCATCAATCATATCTCTTTCTGCTTCATTTATAGCACCATTTTCTTCTCCTATTTCTATAAGACTTCTAATTTCTTCCCTTGATATCTGCTCCTCTATTCCCTCATTCTTAAATCCAAAAATCTTCATTATAAGATTAGTTGAAAAGGATAAGAACCATACAAAGGGTTTTGTAAGCTTAGACACAAATAGAATTATTTTTATTGCAAACATTGCTACTTTTTCAGCATTTTGCAAAGCTATTCTTTTAGGTACTAATTCTCCTAAAACAAGGGTTAAATAGGAAATTATTAAAGTTGTTACTACTAAGGCAATATCATCACTATATGGCACATTAAAATTATTAAGAAGTTCTGCAAAGCCTACTGAAATTGATGTTGCTGCCGATGCTGAAGCAAAGAATCCAGCAAAGGTTATACCTACTTGTATTGTTGATAAAAGCTTATTTGGCTCCTTTAAAATATCTCTTAATAATATTGCTTTTTTATTTCCTTCTTCCGCTAAAATGTTTATTTTAGTTTTGTTTAATGATACTATTGCCATTTCCGCAGATGCAAAAAAAGCATTAACTAATACCAAAATAAAAATTAAAATAAAACTACTCCCGGGACTAGTTTCCATTAACTCATTCTCCTTTTTATTTGTTGATTTAAAATTTGTAATATTAATTATTCTATCATATTTATATGAATTTTCAATCAAAATTAATCTTGTTAATAATTATTTAAAAATAGCAAAGCTTTCTAACTTAATTGTGTACTATGAATTTTGAATTATGCATTAAAAAATAAAAAAGATTGCTAAGCAATCTTTTTTATTTTTTCTTAAAGGCTTCTTGAATTGTATGCCATGCAAGAACTGCACATTTAACTCTAGCAGGCATATTTGAGATATTTTGAAGAACCATTGCATCTTCTAGCTTTTCTAATTCTTCTTCATCTTTAATTTCTCTTTTTATCATTCCAATGAAAGTTTCAACTAAGTTTAATGCTTCTTCCTTACTTTTTCCTTTAAGCAAATCTATCATCATTGAAGTTGAAGCTTGAGAAATTGCACATCCTTGACCTGAAAAAGCAAGATCTTCTATTATATCTCCATTTAATTTAAGTTCAAGAGTTATTTCATCTCCACAGCTTGGATTATGACCTCTTTCACATATATCTGGATTATCAAGTTTTCTTCTGTTATGCTTAGAAGCACTTTGCTCCATTATAAGTTGGGTATATATGTCTTGTAAATCCATTGTATTACCTCCATTTTGCGAACATATCGTAGGTTTTCTTTATAGCTTCTATTAACTTATCTATATCTTCCTTAGTATTGTATAAATAAATACTTGCTCTACAAGTAGCATTAATTCCCATATATCTCATTAAAGGCTGAGCACAATGATTTCCTGCTCTAATGCAAACTCCTAGGGAATCGAAAATTGATGCGCAATCATGTGGATGAACTCCATCAATTGCAAAGGATATTACTCCCCCTCTTTTTTCTACTTCCTTTGGACCATATATGGTTACATAAGGTAGTTCGCTCATTTTTTCCATGGCATAGGTCATTAATTCAGCTTCAATTTCTTCTATCCTGTCCATGCCTACTTCATTTAAATAATCTATAGCCTTAGCCAAACCTACTGCGCCTTCAACATTTTGTGTTCCAGCTTCGAATTTATATGGCAGTTCATCAAAAGTAGCTTCTTGCTCATACACATACTCTACCATATCTCCACCAAAGGTTACAGGAGGCATTTTTTCTAGTAATTCTTTCTTACCATAAAGTACTCCTATTCCCATAGGTCCTAAAAGCTTATGAGCAGAGAAAACTAAGAAGTCTGCATCTAAATCTTGTACATCTACTTTCATATGAGGTACACTTTGAGCTCCATCTACAACAACTACTGCTCCCTTTGAATGAGCATATTTAGCTATTTCCTTAACTGGATTTATTGTACCTAAGGCATTAGATACTTGAGTTATTGCTACTAGCTTTGTTTTATCTGTTATTTTACTCTTAATTTCTTCTTCTGTAAGCTCACCATTTTCATTAGTGTACATATATTTTAAAACTGCACCCTTAGCTTTTGCTACTTGCTGCCATGGTATAAGATTAGAGTGATGTTCTGCAATGGAAATTACAATTTCGTCCCCTTCATTAATAAAATTTAAGCCATAGGATCTTGCTAAAAGATTAAAGGAGTCTGTTGCATTTCTTGTAAATATTATTTCTTCTTTATGTTTTGCATTAATAAAAGCTCTAACCTTTTCCCTTGCTTCATCATAAGCCTCTGTTGATGCAACACTTAATGCATAAGATCCTCTATGAGGATTTGCATTTGAATTTTTATAATATTCTACCATAGCATCAATAACAACTTGTGGTTTTTGTGTAGTTGCCGCACTATCTAAATATACTATTCTCTTACCATTTACTTCTTTTGTTAAGGTTGGAAAATCTTTTATTATATCTCTGTTATTCATTATCCAAACATTCCTTTATAGCCTTAAATATTTCTTCTCTAGAATTTTCATCATCTATTTTATCAATTATAGGATTGAATGCACCTTCAATTATCACTCTTCTAGCTTCATTGTAATCTAATCCCCTAGCCATTAAGTAAAATAGCTTATTTTCATCTATTTTGCCTGAAGCAGCAGCGTGTTCTCCTGAAACATCATCTTCTTCACATAATAGTAAAGGTAATGCCTTTGATTTAACCTTTGGAGATAAAATCATGCAATATTCATCTTCAGCACCAGTACTTCTTGTTGCTCCTCTTTTGAAATCTATAGTTCCTCTGAATATTTTTTGAGCTTCATCCTTTAAAGCACCCTTTGTAGAAATATTTGAGCTGCTTCTTCTTCCTCTATGAGTCATAACATAATTAATATCTATAATTTTATCTTTAGCACCTAAGTATATTGAATTTAGGGTTGAAGCTGAACTATCTTCTCTTAAATCTCCATGATAGTTTGTTATACTATACTTTCCACCTAGCTCTGCTGCTATAAAATCAACACTTCCATTATAGCTTACATCTGACAGGTTAGAATCTAGATGCATTGTCTTGTTGTTTAATAAGTTTATCTTTGTTAATTTTAACTTACTATCATCTTTACTAAATACTTTTAATATACCATTATGGTATCCTTCAGAATCATCTAAAGAATTGTATTTTATAATGATGTTTGCTTCAGATTGCTCTTCACAAACTATTATTATATTATCAACTAAAGTATTATTATCTTTATCCATATTGAACTCTATTATAATAGGTTCTTCTATTTTTGCCTTTCTTGCTATATTAATAATATAGCCTTGGTTAAAGTCTTTTTCACCTTGGCTTATTAATTCATCTGATACACCATAAGTGAATTTTTTATTAAAAGGAAGTACTTTTTCCTTATCTATCTTTTCAATTATTACTCCATTATTTTCATTAGCAGTTATTTTTACATTTTCAAATTTACCTATAACTGGAGCTTTATAGTCAGCTATTGTTACATCATTAACCTTTAGCCAGCTTTTTGTTCTTACAGGAGTCTTATTTAAATTGCTGAAATTTACATCATTAACCATTATCCTATGCTCCCTTCTAGTTCAAGCTTAATTAAGTTATTCATTTCAACTGCATATTCTAGAGGTAATTCCTTTGAAATTGGTTCAACGAAACCTCTAACTATCATTGATTTAGCTTCATCTTCACTTATACCTCTGCTCATTAGGTAGAATATAGCTTCATCACTTATCTTACCTATTTTTGCTTCATGTCCGATTTCTACATCATCTACTGCTAAATCAATTACTGGAATTGTATCTGATTTTGAAAGATTATCTAGCATTAGAGATTCACAGGATACAGTTGATTTTGAATTATGAGCATTTGCATTAACTTTAACAACTCCCCTGTAAGTTGCAGCTCCGCCATTTTTTGATATTGATTTTGAGTTAATTGTTGAACTTGTATTTGGAGCAGCATGAACAACCTTTGCTCCAGTGTCTAGGTTTTGACCTTTACCAGCAAAGGATACTCCAGTAAATTCTGCTGTCGCTCCTTCTCCCTTTAAAACACTCATTGGGTATAGCATAGAAATATGTGATCCAAAGGATCCTGATACCCATTCTATTCTTCCGTTCTTTTCAACAATTGCTCTCTTTGTATTTAGGTTCAACATATTCTTAGACCAGTTTTCTATTGTACTGTATCTTAATGTTGCTCCTTCTTTAACAAATAACTCAACACAACCTGCATGAAGGTTTGTTACATTGTATTTAGGTGCTGAACATCCTTCTATGAAGTGAAGCTTAGCTCCTTCTTCTACAATGATTAATGTATGTTCAAATTGACCTGCTCCAGGTGAATTTAATCTAAAATATGATTGTAGAGGAATATCTACATTTACTCCCTTTGGTACATATACAAAGGATCCTCCTGACCATACAGCTCCATGTAAGGCTGCAAATTTATGCTCTCTTGGAGATACGCATTTCATGAAGTATTTCTTAACAATATCTCCATATTCTCTTATAGCTGTTTCCATATCAGTGTAAACAACACCCTGTTTTACTAAATCTTCTTTTATACTATGGTAAACAACTTCTGAATCGTATTGTGCCCCAACACCTGCTAGGGATGTCTTTTCTGCTTCAGGTATTCCTAGAAGATCAAATGTCTTTTTAATATCTTCAGGAACTTCATCCCAGCTTTCAGCCATTTTAGATTTTGGTCTAACATATGTAACGATATTATCCATATCCAATTCATCTAAGGATGGTCCCCATGTTGGTAAAGTAAGTTCATTATATATTTCTAAGGACTTTAATCTAAATTCAGTCATCCATTCTGGTTCATTTTTTTCTTTAGAAATAGTCATTACTATTTCCCTTGTTAGTCCTTTATCTGTTTTAAACTCATATTTATCTTCATTCTTAATGTCATAGATGCCTCTATCCATTTCCTCTACGACAGTTTTTTTTCTATTTTCCACAGGCTCACCTCCAAACTAAATTGCTGCCTTCTTAAATGCTTCATAACCTTCTTGTTCAATTTGTTCAGCAAGGCTTGCATCTCCAGTTTTAACAATTCTTCCATCAACTAAAACATGAACGTAATCAGCTTTTAAGTTTTCTAATATCTTTGTATTGTGAGTAATTATTAATACTGCATTGTTTTCATTTGAATACATTTTGATACCTTGAGAAACTATTCTAATAGCATCTACGTCTAGTCCTGAATCTGTTTCATCAAGAATTGCTAGTTTAGGATTTAACATAAGCATTTGAAGAATTTCGTTTTTCTTCTTTTCTCCACCTGAGAAACCAACATTTAAATATCTCTTTGCATATTCTGGCTTCATTTTTAGTTCTTTCATGTTATTTTTTAAGTCCTTATCGAACTTTAAAAATTTAATTAATTGACCATCTATAGCAATTTTTGCACTTCTTATAAAGTTCTCAACAGTTATTCCAGGAACTTCTTCTGGATGTTGGAATGATAAGAATAAGCCCTTTCTTGCTCTTTCATCTGTCTTTAATTCTGATATATCTTCACCTTCGAAAATAACTTCTCCAGACTTTACCTTATATTTTGGATGAGCCATTAATGTGTTAGCTAGAGTTGATTTACCAGCACCATTTGGTCCCATTATTACATGAATTTCACCTTTTTTTATTTGTAAGTCTAATCCCTTTAGGATTTCTTTTCCTTCAACCTCTGTTCTTAATCCACTAACCTTTAATAATACTTCGCTCATTTTTACATCTCCTTGTTTATATAATCCATACAATTTCACTCTGATTTAATTATATCATACTAAATAACTCGTATTTAATCAAATATATTTTTTATAAATATAGGCTGTATGTGTTTATTTTCACATAGTAGCTTTTAATAGCTATTTATTTCTTATGAAAATGATAGGATTTTGCATATTTACGAGTAATCCTATCAATTATTGTGTAATGTAGAATTTTCAAGGTTCATTCTACATTACTATCTTAGTTCTTTAGAAAGAATGTATCTCCTTAACCCTCCGTATTTTAGCTTATCTTTTTTTATTTTATAACCTGAATTTAAAAATGTGTTTAGACTATATTTATTATAAGGTGATACTGTTGCTGCAAGAAGCTCCATTCCATCTTCTCTTGCAATTTCCTCTATTCTCTCACATATTATCCTCTGTAATCTGTTACCCCTATACTCTTCCTTAACAACTGTTGTCTCAATTTGGGCAGTTTTTAAAAGTATTTCTCCTTCTAAGCCTAAATCATAAGCATAATTTTCCTTATCATATCCCTTTTTTAAATAAACCCCCATCGCTATTAAATTATCTTCTTCATCTAAACACCCTATTACTTTTCCCCTTTCAAAGGATTTTATAAATTCCTCCCTATCTGTCTTTGCAAATAACTGCTTATCTTCTAATCCCTTATATATTTCTTCCTGCAGTTCCATAATTTTATCTAAATATGATAGATCCAATTCCTTAAAAAAAGCATCTATAATTTTACCACTTCTATTTTTAATTCTTAATTTAGTCATAATACATCACCCCTTTAATTCAGTGTGGAGTTTGGAGTGTGGAGTGTGGAATTCAGTGTGGAGTTTGGAGTGTGGAGTGTGGAATTCAGTGTGGAGTTTGGAGTTTGGAGTGCTGAGTGGGGAGTTGTTTGGGCTGGACAAGCTAACTGATAACTACTAACTCAAAACCCAACTCCAAACTCCACACTCCTAACCCCTAACCCCTAACTCCAAACTCCACACTCCTAACTACTAACTCCACACTCCTAACTGCACCTAACTATTTATAAAATTGCTTATTGCAAGGTATGCCTTAACATCAATATTTTGACCTGATTTTAATATTTCCCTTCCCTCTTCCTTAGTAATTAATTTTACTTCTATTTCTTCATCTGCTTCTAAATTTTCTAAGGATACTTTTCCTTTACAATTACAGCTTACCAAGGCAAAGGATTCATCAGTCATTCCTACTGAAGCATAAGTTTTTTGAATTGTCTTATCATAATCTATGTCAACTAGATCTAATCCAGTTTCTTCTTTTAATTCCCTTCTAACTGCTTCCTCAAAAGTCTCATTTCCATCAATTAAGCCTGCTGGAAGCTCTATTACAAAATCATTAATTGGAACTCTAAACTGCTTAATTATTACTAATTTATTTTCTTCAATATGTCTAGGGATTATTACAACTGCATCTATTTTATCTTTTTTTCCCTTAAAAAACTTATCATTTATTTCTTCTATATCTTTTCTAGAAGCTATAGTCCACTTTTTATTTTCCCCAAGCTTATTTATATATTCTGCTTCATATAAGTTTAAAAACTTAGTTTGAGCTAAAGTATTTATTTTAGTTATTTTTCCCATATTATCACTCCAATATCTACTATATTTATTCACCTTTTATTATACAATATATTATTGTAATCAGCTTCTAAAATATGTATAATATTTGTAATAAAAGCAAAAGGATGTGAAAGATTGAAAGAAATAGACGAGAAATTTAAAAAGAATTTATTATTAGGAACATTATTAATAGCAATATATTTTATACTTTCAAACTTGGGATATTTTTTAAAGGGCTTTAGAATTTTTATTCAAATAATTAATCCCTTTTTAGCTGCTTTTGCAATTGCCTTTGTATTAAATATTCCTATGACTTTCTTCGAAACAAAAGTTTTCTCCTTTTTAGAAACAAAAAAATATATCAAATATAGAAATTTCAAAAGACCATTATCCATTTTAACTACTTTTATAACAGTCATTGGACTAATCACTGCCCTAGCTTTATTTGTTATTCCACAATTAACTTCTAGTGTTTCTACATTACTAAAAACTATTCCTGGATACATGAGTTCTTTTGAAAGATTAATTTCCCAGTACATTAGTGATTCTGAAATTTCTAAAGAGCTTTTACAAAAAGTCTCCTCAACAATTATGACTGCTTGGAAGGATTTATTTACTGTTGGCGGAGAAATTATATCTAATTCCTTATCAAGCATTTTAAATACAACATTGAATATAACTAGCGGTTTGATAAATTTTATTTTATCAATAATTCTTTCTGTTTATATGTTATCTAGCAAGGAGACCTTAATTTACCAGATAAAAAAATTACTTTATGCCTTTTTAGATGAAAAAACTGCTGATAAGCTTATTTATATTGGAAAAATTAGCAACCTTACTTTTTCGAAATTTATTTCTGGTCAATGTGTAGAAGCTGTGATTTTAGGCGGCCTCTGTTTTATTGGAATGATTTTATTAAGAATGCCTTATGCTCTATTGATAAGTGTACTAATTGCTGTAACTGCCTTAATACCTGTGTTTGGTGCCTTCATAGGAACCATACCTGCTGTTTTTTTAATTCTTTTAATAAGTCCTATAAAAGCCTTATGGTTTATAATTTTTATACTATTCCTACAACAATTTGAAGGAAACATAATCTATCCTAAAGTAGTTGGAAACTCTGTTGGCCTTTCAGCCCTATGGGTTATGATGGCTATGTTAGTTGGAGGAAGTAGCTTAGGAATATTGGGAATGCTTATTGGAATTCCAGTCTTTAGCGTTTTATATCAACTATTAAAAGACAAGACAAATAAAAAACTAAAAACAAAGGAAATTGAAATTAAATAAAAAAGGCTGATCCTTTAGGATTAGCCTTTTTTATAATATTTATATCTTAATTATCCTTATTTATCCTATCTAATATCTCCTCACAAAGCCTATGAGTTTCTAAAGCATCCTCTAGACTTATTGATGGTTCCCTATTTTCTTTTACTGCACTTATAAACTCATCAATAATCGGTTCAAATCCTCTTCTGTATAATATTCTATCCCAATCATTAAATTCTTTGATTTCCTTTTTATTATTCTTGTATATTTTAGAAGTCATTAGATGAATATCCTGATTTATTAGCTCCTTATACATTGGAGCAAATCTTCTGTTTAAGCCAACCATTAATATTTTATTTTCTTCTTTTGCTAAGTTACATGCCCTTACACTTTCTTCGTAAGAATAGCTAATAGGCTTATCTACATAAACATTAATTCCGGCCTTTAATAGTTTTTCTATTATTTGAAAATGACTTTCTGTTGCAGTATGTACAAAAGATAAGTTCTATATCTTCCTTTACCGTAATATATGGCAGATATGCTTTAGTACATATATTTCCAAGTCCAATAATTGCAATTCTCATTAATATCACCTCATACCCTTAATTACATAAGATTATCAAATTTATTACTATTTTCTTTTATAACTTCTATAAAGGCCTGACTTATTTCAGGATCAAACTGAGTTCCTGAACATTTTTTTAATTCTTCAATTGCCTCTTCATAAGTTTTTCTCTTATTATATGGTCTATTTGATGTCATTGCATCAAAACTATCCACAACACTTAAAATTCTTGCTAAATAAGGTATTTCTTCAGCCTTTAATCCATAAGGATAACCCTTTCCGTTATATCTCTCATGATGATGAAGAATTATTGGTATTGCTCCAGATAAACTGTCTATATTCTTTATTATCTCAACACCATTTTCAGGGTGCTGCTTAAGCATTTCCCATTCCTCATTAGTTAAAGGCATCTTCTTCATAAGAACTTCCTTAGGAATATTTATTTTACCAATATCGTGCATATAAGCTCCATAAATTAAATTTTCCTTATCTTCTTTAGATAAGTTTAATTTATCAGCCATTAGACGGCTATATAAAACTACCCTTTCTGAATGGCCATATGTATACCTATCCTTAGCATTAATGACGCTAATCAAGGTTTTTACTGAAGAAACCAATTCTACATCCTTATCTTCTATGTCCTTTTCTAATTCTTCTAATATAGATTTATATCTTTCAACCCTGTTCTTATTAAAGAATTTCGCCCTATATAAGGCATCATCAGCACTCTTTAATAATTGCACTTCATCTTTAGCATTATCTGGGAAAACAGAAACTCCTGCAGAAATTGTTAATACTTTATTAGGCTGATTTTCCTCTCCATAAAAGCTTTCTTTTTCTACTGCTTCTCTTATTTTATCTGCTATTCTTAAAGCTTCCTCTTCATTAGTCTCTGGCAGGATTATTGCAAATTCTTCTCCCCCATATCTTGCTGCAAAATCCTCTTTTCTTACATTTCTCTTAACAATTTCTCCAATAGTTTTTAAAACTTCATCTCCCTTTTGATGACCATTTAAATCATTATAATGCTTAAAATAATCTATATCAAAAAATATCATTGAAACTGGCTTTTGAACTTTTTCTGATAAAAAAACTTCTTCTTTCAATCTTTCCTGAAAAGATTTATGATTATATAAACCAGTTAAGGCATCAAAATTAACTAATTTTTCTAATTGTTTAATGTGCTCTCCTTCAATTTTTACATAAAAGCCCAAAATCCATGCAGTTAACATAAATATTCCAACAAGAATTAAATCATTTTGAAAATACATATTTACTCTCTCATTAGCTAGAGATATTAAATCTAAAAATATTATTAAAGCTGAACTAATACCAGCAGTTGTTAGTCCTGCCTTAAGACCGCTTTCAATAGTAGCTGTACAAATTATAAATAAAAATAATATTTTATAAGGACTTTCATATCCCTCAGACGCTAAAAGTGCTATAAAAAATATAGCTATAAATACAAAATATTCAATCCAATTTCCATACTTTCTATTTCTCATAACCAATCTTTTATCTATTGAAAAGGTCCAAAGAAAATAAACCAATAAGAATATTAAACCAGCAATAAAAACTGAAACAGTTTTTATTAAAATATTAACTTCATTTATCTTATCTTCATAAAAAGTATATTGAAAAAAAATAATACTAGTCAATAGAAGAGATACTATTTTTACAGTTGATACAATATCATATATTCTCTTTTCTCTTTCATTCATTTCAATAACCTACTTTCATTTTTAAATAAAGATCGGTTTCCCGACCTTTATTTAAATATTACTCATCTCTTAAGCATTTTGGCTCTTCTGGCTGATATGATAGCCATGCACATGCTGATGTAGCAACTGTTGTAGCAATAAGTGTTGCAAAAGCAGCAATAGCCATTAAAATCTTATTATTTCTTTTCATTACTTTTCCTCCCCACTAATAAAAATTTTATTTAAAAAATGATCCACTAAATTAGTTGCTTTATGTCCAGCTTTAGTTAATGTAAAAACTTGCCATGCTGTTCCAAAATAAATACATAAAGCATAAGATAAAAAAATCTTATTTGAATTAATAGAAAATAAAATACAAGCAACAATAACTAAAACCAGATAAAAAACTAATGTTGTTATGGAATCATTTTTTAACCTTTTTATCTTTTTCTCTGACTTTATCGGCTTATTTGGATTATCAACTGGAGCTAACTTATACACTAGCACAAAAGAAAATAAAAATATGATTACTCCTATTACTGTTACAGCTATTATATTTTTATCAATTATTGAAATTATTTTTGCAGGTATTAGTGTTACTAATAATCCAATAATTGTACAATTCATTGCCTTGCTTGCATGTGCTCCTCCTGATGACCTTCTTAAAATGCTGCTTGTAAAAGCTATAAGCAGCGCTTCCTTCACAATCCCAAATATGCCTCCTAAGATAATAGTTAAAATTATAGATATAGCCATTTGAAAAAATGAATGTAATCCATATTTTATTACTTCATATTTATCATTATCTAAGTTTAATTCTCTTTTTAAGTTAAGAGCTATATTTTCTGAAATTTTATCTATATTATACATTCTTAAAACCATCTTTCCTTGAAAAGAATTTATAGTATAAAAATATAAAGCTAAGACTTAGAACTAATGAAGGGATTCCTAAAATACTTTTACTTATTGGATCCTGTAATAAAAGATTAAAATTTAACTTAAAAATATATTTTAATAAAACTAAATTTATTCCTTCTGACAAATATTGAACAATAAAATGTATAATAGTTCCTTTAATAGCACTTATTAAATCTATCTTATTATAAAATATAGATAAAATTATTATAAATAATATAGATAGTATTGTGTGAACTCCAAAAACTATAGGCAAAAATCTAATTGCAAACATAGCTACAGCAGCTATTAAGGAGGATATTACATATCTTTCTTTATCTATTTTAGTTTCTGAAAAAACATATACTCCTAATAAATATATAAATCCTTCTGGGATTGCCCTTAAAAAAAACTCTATTGGTTGTATCTCTAACATATTAATCCTCCTAAGCAATCTAATATTCAGATTAGCTTTTTATTAAATTTTGCTTTTTATTAATTTCTTTTATTACACTGTAAATAATAATAAAAACATATAGCCTCATAAAAATATCACCTAAACTAAGTACGCTATAACCTATATCAAATATATCTGTTAAAAACTTCAGCTTAGTGGATTCATTTCCCAAAATATGTATATTATCAATTTGGCCAAAGGCATTTATATCTATATAGCCTGTTATACGGGAAAGGGTTGGAAATACAGGCATAAATCCATTATTTGCCCTTATGGCTATATCATTTAAAAATCCTCCAAGAAATATAAATATCGAACCAATAATAGCTTGTACATACTTTTCATAATAAAATATTAAGGGCAGATAGGAACATAAATATATAGTTTTCAATATATTTACATATTTAATCATAAAATAATTACCCATAAAAATATTAACTTGAGCAAATAAGTATATAGCTTCTAAGGCTAATACTGGATATATTGTCCAACTTTTAAAAATTCCCTTTATTTTATATCCTTTAATTTTAGAAAAAATTAAGGAGATAATTATTGCCTCTAACATAGATTCACCTTTTAAAGCATTCAAATAAATTACAAAATTCTTATTCCAAAAATACCACTGTTACATTATACCATTATAGAGCAATATTTTCCATATTATTTTACAAATTTATATGATATTTTATTTAATTATATTAAAAATTTTATACAAGTTTGTAAAAAAAGAACTATATCTAAAATAATTTAAAAGATATAGTCCTTTTGTTTTTAATATTCTATTTATCTTCTCCATAAATATTTAAGGAAAATCCCTTTTCTAGAGCTTCCCTTGCATATTCCTTAGCCCCAAATAAAGATAAATCCCTATAATTTCCGCATTGAATTTCATTAGCTGCTGGAATTTCTCTAGCTTCTAATACCTTCTTTAATGCGTCTTCAAGGGCTTCCTTTATTTCTGAAGCTTCCCTATCTCCCCATATGCTTAAATAAAATCCAGTTCTACATCCCATTGGAGATAAATCTATAATTCCAGTTAGACTTTCTCTTAGAAAATTTGCTAGTAGATGCTCTAAACCATGCATTGCTGCTGTTCCAAAAGCTTCTTTATTAGGTTGTAAAAATCTAATATCAAACTTAGTAACCTTGTCTCCCATTTCTCCATTTAACACACAGCACTTTCTTATATATGGCGCCTTAACAATTCTATGATCTAATTCAAAACTTTCTACCTTTTCCATAACTAAACCTCCTATTTTCAATTAATCATTAAAATTTACCTTCACTGATTCCGCTTCAACATTATTTATTGTATTAATTTCTAATTAGCAATAATACAATTGATATTAAGCTGAATGCTAGACTTACTGCATTTATGTATATTACTACTTGTTTTGGTGAAAATCCTTTTGCCTGTAATCTAAAATGTATTTGACTTCTGTCAGCTTGATAAACTGGTTTTCCATCAATAAATCTCTTTATTATTACAAATATATTATCAAATATAGGTACTGCCAAAGCTAATATTGGTATAAAAATACTCATTAAGGTAGCTTGTTTAAAAGCTCCATCTAAAGCAATTATGCTTAAAATAAAACCAAGAAAATTTGCTCCCGAATCTCCCATATATACCTTTGCTGGATATTTGTTATAAATTAAAAATCCTAAAGTTATAGCTGCTACCATCAAGGAAAGTACTATTGACCCCTCTTGCCTCAATATTATTGCAGCTCCTAAAAAGGTAATAGATGATATACAGGACAAGCCACCTGCCAGGCCATCCATCCCATCACACCAATTAATCACAGTTGTAACGCCAAATATCCAAGTAATTGTTAATATTAATTGAATTACTGGGGATAATTCTATATATATTTCTGTTAAAGGGTTAGTAAAACCTCTAAATATTATACCTGCCTTATAAATAATAAAAGCAGAAAAAAGTTGAATAATCAGCCTTGGATAGATAGGAAATTCCTTCCCCTTTGTCTTATAAAAATCATCTAATAAGCCAATAGCAATTATTAATGTAGAAGCTAAAAATATAGATAGTTTAACAGAAAAGTCGGAATAATCATAAAAAATAAAATAGGTAATAAAAAAAGCTATATACATAGCTAATCCACCTGTAAGAGGAGTGTCCTTACTATGTTTTTTTCTTTTAGTAGGTTTATCAGTAAAACCAATTTTAAAAGCAAATTTGATTAAAATCGGAGTTAATAAATATACTATTATAAATGCTAATATAAATGCTAAAACATATTGCATATTATTCTCCTTAAATTTAAAATATTAATGTTGACCTTGAAGCTAATTATTTTAAATTAAAATTTCTATAATTTGTTGAATAATTGCAAAACAGCTTCAATTTTTTTCTTCAGTCATATAATTTATTATTAATTATACTATTATTATGATTAATTATCAATTAATAAAAGATTACATAATTATTAACAAGGGAGTTATTTATATGAGTATTTTGACCTTTTTCTTAACAGGTGTTGGACTATCAATGGATGCCTTTGCAATATCATTAACCAAAGGCTTTTGTATAAGAAGGGATATTATTAAAAAGTCTTTTATAATATCTTTATTTTTTGGACTATTTCAAGGGATAATGCCACTATTGGGCTGGCTTTGTGGTATTTATTTTGAAAGTTATATTAAATCTATAGATCACTGGATAGCCTTTCTTCTACTAGGATATTTAGGCTGTAAAATGATTTATGAAAGTGTTAAAAATAAGGAAAATGAAGAATTAGAATGCTCCTTAGAGGATGATAAGTTAGATTTAAAGGAATTAACTGTGCTTTCAGTAGCAACAAGTATTGATGCCTTAGCTGTTGGAATCAGCTTTGCCTTTTTAAGCATAAATATAATTCAAGCCTCATTAATAATATCAATTACAACTTTTATTATCTGCTTCTTGGGAGTTTCCTTTGGAAAAGTAATAGGCAATTACATTCAAAAATATTCAGAAATATTAGGTGGAATTATTCTGATAGGAATTGGAATTAAAATCTTAATAGAGCACCTTTTTATCAGTTAACAATTAATAAAGATTGCGAAACAATCTTTATTAGTGTGTAGTTTACAGTGTACAGTTGAGGAAATAATTCAACTTAAGCTGAATTATAAGAAATATAATTTTAGAAACTACGCAGTAGTTTCTTCCTTAACTGCTAACTGCACATTATAAACTGTAAACTAAAAGATTGCTTCGCAATATTTTATAGGTATTCATCTGTAATTACTAGTCCTCCATGACTATATTTTGCAATTTCTTTCTTAGTTAACTTTTCTCCTGCTAAAATTCTCGGTAATAATACATCAAAGCTTGTTGATTTTGAAAAAATGACTCCTCCTGGTAAGCCTAAAATTGGAATTTCCCCTTTATAAGAAACTAAAAACATTGCACCTGGAAAAATTGGTGTTCCATAAGAAATTATTTCTCCAGCAGCTTCTTCTATTGCCTTTGGAGTAACATCATCTGCATCAACAGACATCCCCCCTGTACATAATACAAGTTCTGCTCCCTTATCTATCCATTCGTAAATAGCCTCTTTAATTTTCTCCTTATCGTCTGCTAAAATACTTTGTCCTATTATTTCACAATTATATTTTTCTATTTTCTTGCTTATTGCAGCTTTTGATGCGTCTTTTATTCTTCCATAATATACTTCACTTCCTGTTGTTACAATTGCAATCTTTTTTGCCTTTATAGGAATTACTTTAATTATCTTTTCCCTTAATAACTTTCTTACCTCAATTAATTTATCCTTTTTTATTGCTAAAGGAATAACCTTTGTAGCTGCTATTTTATCTCCCTTTTTTACTACACTATTATTTCTTATGGTTGATAAAACTATTTCCTCAATAGAATTTAATTCTATAAGCTTTTCCACATCTATCTTTAAAAGTCCATCTATCTTTGCAAAGATTTCTATCTTTCCTTCCTTAACTTCAGCAGCTACAGTTCCTTCTCCGCAAGCCATATTAAAAAGCTCCTCTGCTGCCTCATTTTCATGTATAAGCTCCTCATTGTCTTCCCAAATATAAATATGATCCTTTCCCAAGGAAAGCAGCTCTTCTATATCTTCTTCCCTAATTATATGTCCTTTCTTAAATGCAACTCCCTTAAATTCTCCTGGCACTATTTTAGTTATATCATGACAAAGGGCAACTCCTACTGCATCTTTAACATTAATTATCTTCATATTACCAATCCTTTGCTATTATTAATTTTTCAACTTTATTATAGTATATAATTTATTTAGACTTTTCTAAAGACTCACTCTTATTTAATTCTGTAATCTCATTTTCTATGTTAAAATTTATAAACATTAACTCAATTTCTAAGTCCCTTAATATTTTAAGAATATCTAAATTAATTTCTTGCTTAAGCTTTTCATATTTATAATAATTCATTTCAGTGGTATAAAAAAAAATGAATATTCCATATCCATATATTGAAAATTCATTAAAGCTTACAATTATCATTTCTTTACTAATTTTTTCCTTAATATTTAAATACTCTTCAATTGCATTTACTGCCTTTTCTATTTTTTCAATTTCAATATTGGGCTTTATTATAAACTTATAACTTATCTTCATTACTTTTCTTTGAGAAAAATTAAATATTTTATCATTAGCAAGTTTCGAATTAGGTACTGTAGCAATTGCCTTGGAGAAGGTTCTAATTTTTGTACTTCTAAAGGTTATTTCCTCTACTATTCCTTCAACCTCTTCTGTTTTGATCCAGTCTCCTATTGCAAAAGGCCTGTCTAAAGCAATAATCACCCCGCCAAAAAGATTTGAAAATGTATCTTGAGCCATTAAGGCAAAGGCAACTCCACTTATTCCAAGTCCAGTGATAAAACCTGAAAAGCCAAATTCCTTTGCAATGCAGCTAACACCCACAATAATTATTAGCAGCCTAAATACTATAGATAAAAATGGAAAGGCTATTGTATTGTTAGCATTATTTTTTCCAATATTCTTATATAATAAAGAATTTTCCAAGGTTAGATTATATAAAAAGCAGCATACAACTATGACTATTATCATCTTTCCAAGTCTATCTAAGGAAATCTTGGCAATATCTATTTTTTCATATTCTATTATATGTAAAGATATATGAGCAGCCTTTAAAAATATAAATAATTTTAATGGTTTTTCTAAAGCTTTAACAAGGCTGTCATCAGCAAAATTTTTTGTTTTTTCAACTATTTTAACTATATATTTAAAAATATTAGAAATAATATACTTATTAATTAAGGAAGCAAAGAAAATTATAATCATTGATATTATATATCTGCTAATGCTAATCCTGGTCATTTGTATAAATATTCTCTCTAATTCTTCCATACTACCCCTACTTTCGCTTTACAATTAGCTATTAACTATTTTATTTTTTATCTTTCTATCTTTTATTATTCATTTTATATAGTAGAAGAAGGGTAATAGTAGTTAAATTTGTTTAGAAAAATAGGGATAGCTTAGCTATCCCTATTTCCCTTATTTTACTGTAAACTTACTGTAATTACTTTAATTCAAAGGAATTACAGTCTGTGCATTCTGGAGTAGTTGCACGATTTTCATGTTTTCCAATTTGAATACCATCTAAACTACAGTAATTTTCTGCTTGTGCATGATATTTGCACTCATTTACTGTACATTTAATGCTTGGATTCTTGTGCATCCCTTATCACCACCTTCGAAATTATTATTTGCGTTTTTTTATTAAGTATTCACTGATAATATTTCCTATACTGGTGATAGAAATGCATTATTTCTTCATTTTCTATCTAATTTTAAAATTCTTTAGCTAAAGTTTTCGCCTTTTCAATTGCTTCATTTAATATTGCATTTACATCCATTCCTTGAACGTCTAATTTTTCAGCAGTAATTGCTTTTATATCTTTAACGCCAAAAAATGTTAAAATTGTTCTTAAATATCTTTCTCCCATTTCAAAGGCAGCTCCTTGAGGACTTGAATAATCTCCTCCTCTTCCTGCAACTATAAGAGCCTTTTCAGCTTTGCATAAGCCAACAGGACCATTTTCTGTATATTTAAAAGTAATTCCGCTTACACATACGTAATCAAAATATGCCTTAACTATAGCAGGATTTCCTAAATTCCACATAGGTGCAGCTATAATAATCTTATCAGCTTCTACCATTTGATAAGCATATTTTAAAATCGGATGATTTCTGCTTTCTTCTGTTTTAGGTCCAAATATTGTTCCTAAATCTTCTGGTCTTAGGAAATCAATATTTTCCTTATATAAATCTAATACTGTTACTTCGTCTTGAGGATTTAATTTTTTATATTCCTCAATGAAAGCATCAGAAATTTTAAAAGTTCTTGATTCACCTTCTGGCTTTATGTTTGCTTTTATATATAATACCTTACTCATTTTTACCCTCCAAATTTAATAATTTTGATTTGTCATCTTATCAATAATTAATATTAATTGATTTCTATTATCAATATCTTTTAATAAAAGGATACACTATATAACTTATTTTTACAAGTATTAATTTTTTTATGCACACTAATAAAGATTGCTTATCAATCTTTTATAATTCTTCCTAAATTGTCTATTAGCCTATGTCAATTATCCATAAAAAAAGTCTTTGGCTATTAGCTGCCAAAGACTTTTTTTCTTAATTCTATTCCTGTTTTTGTCACTGCAACTCCGCCTTCTCCTGTTTCTCTTAAGGATGCAGGAAGATTTCTACCAACCTTATACATGGCTGCAACTGCATCATCAAAAGGAATTTTTGATTCAACTCCAGCCATAACTAAATCAGCTATACAAAGGGCATTTATTGCCCCTCCTACATTTCTTTTTGCACAAGGAACCTCTACCAAACCTGCCACAGGATCACATACTAAGCCTAAAATATTTTTAAATACAATTGCTCCTGCATCTAAGGACATTTTAGGACTTCCACCCATCATTTCTACAATAGCTGCTGCTGCCATTGCAGCTGCAGAACCACATTCAGCCTGACAACCACCCTCTGCTCCTGCAAAGGTTGCATTTCTTCCTATTATCATTCCAACTGCAGCTGCTGCAAATAAGGCCTTTATAAGTTCATCATCCTTTTTAGATAGTTTTTCCCCTGCTGTTAATATTGCTGCTGGCAATATTCCACAAGATCCAGCAGTAGGGCAAGCCACTATTTTTCCCATGGAAGCATTTACTTCCGAAGATGATAAAGCCATTGCCATAGCAAGAAGCATAGTATCACCTGTTAAGGATTTTCCACTTTCTAAGTATTTCTGTATTTTATAAGCATCTCCACCTATTAAGCCGCTTACAGAAAAAACTTCTCTTTCTCTTGCTTCCCTGGAACTATTTTTCATGACCTCCAGCACTTTCTTCATTTTTGAAATAACTTCTTCCCTGGATAATTCATTATCTTCCATTTCCCTTAAAATAGCATATTCGCTTAAGGATATTGAATTTTCCTTACATATTTTTATAAGTTCTTCACCAGACTTTGCTATATCCATACCTTATTCTCCATCCTCTACCTTTTCTATTAGTATAACCTTCTCTATTCCTTCTACTTTTTTTATTTTTTCAATTAAAGTCTTATCCACTTTACTGTCTAATTCAAAAGTCATAGTAGCAATTTTACCTTTTTGCTTTCTCTCTAAATTCATAAAAGCTATATTAATTGCGCTTGAATATAAGATATTTGTTACCTTTGCTACTGTACCCGGAATATCTCTATGAGTCGTTATAATAGTGTCATAACTACCAGTAAAATGAACCTTACTTCCGTTAATTTCAACTATTTCAATATTTCCTCCACCAATTGAACTTCCAACTATTTCGCAGCTTTTATTATTGGCACATTTAATTAAAAACTTAACTGTATTTGGATGACAATCTCCTAAATCCTCTTCCTTAAAGATAATATTTACTCCCTTTTCCCTGGCAATTTTCAATGAATCTCTTAATCTATCATCAGAAGGATTCATCCCTAATATTCCTGCTGCCAAGGCCCTATCCGTTCCATGACCTTTATAGGTTTTAGCAAAGGAACCATGCAATAAAAAAGTTACTTCCTTTACTTCACAGCCTGCAATTGCCCTAGCAACCTTTGCTAATCTAGCAGCCCCTGCAGTATGTGAAGAAGATGGACCAACCATTATAGGACCTATAATATCAAAAACTCCTAATCCAGACATATTTTATTTCCTTTCTTTAATCCTCATTTCTATTTTTAAGCCACTAGGGACAATATTGCAATATATTTTATTATTATTTTCTCTTAAATTAATTTTATCAATTTCGCTCATTTTATAGTATATAAATTCTTCATCATTAGCTATAATAAGTTCCTTCCCCTTCTTATTTCTTAAAATCATATAGCCCCTACAATAATCTTGTTTTTTATATAATATTATACACCAATAAAAGTAAATAAATATATAAATTGTAATATTAACTAATAAAAAAACCTCATTACTAGGGGATTTTCAATTAATCAATTCCACACTCCTAACTCCACACTCCTAACTCCTAACTCCTAACTCCTAACTCCTAACTCCAAACTCCTAACTCCACACTCCTAACTCCACACTCCCAACTCCTAACTCCACACTCCTAACTCCACACTCCTAACTCCAAACTCCTAACTCCACACTCCCAACTCCTAACTACTAACTCCAAACTCCACACTCCTAACTCCTAACTGAGTTTCAACTCCTAACTCCTAACTGTTTCACACTGTTTTAGTATTTATAAAAAATGCTTCCTCCAATAAACTCCCTCAATATACTGTTAGTTGGAACATAATCCTTATCTATTTCCTTAAAGAAACCTAAAAAAGATTTAAGCCTGCTGGCTTCTAAATATACCGGACTATCTTCTTTAATCTTATCTAATTCCTCTAGAGCATATTTCTTTAGTACACACAATTCATATACCAAGGTTGAATTAAACATTACATCTGCTTCTTCCTGATAAACAAAGATATTTCTTTCTTCTCCTCTTCTTATAGAAGGCCACATCTTTAGGGTAAGTTCTCCTCCATAGCCCCTTGATAAAATATCTCTAACTATTCTCCTTACCCTTCTTATATCTGTTGTTGCAATTCTATTGTGATTATCTAAGTTTAACTGAGTTAGGGCTGAAATATATATTTTAAACTTATTTTCATCAGGTACAGAGCTGGTTAGCATTGGATTTAAACCATGAATTCCTTCAATTATTAATATTCCCTTTTCTGGAAGACTAAGTTTATTGCCTATCCATTCCCTTTCTCCTGTCCTAAAATTATAATGAGGAATTTCTACTTCTTCCCCCTTTAATAAGCCAGTTAAATTCTTATTAAATAAATCTAAATCAAGGGAATAAATACTTTCAAAATCATAGTCTCCATTTTCATCCTTTGGTGTGTTCTCTCTATTTACAAAATAATCATCTAAAGAAATTGGAATAGGGGTGTAACCATTGACCTTAAGCTGAATTGCAAGTCTGTTTGCAAAGGTAGTTTTACCTGAAGAGCTAGGTCCAGCAATTAAAACTATTTTTGTTCCCTTCTTCTCATGAATCATATCTGCTATCTGAGCTATTTTCTTTTCATGAAGAGCTTCAGAAACCATAACTAAATCTCTAATTTCATTTTTCTCTATCTTATCATTTAATGCCCCTACCTCACCAACGCCAAGAATATTTATCCATCTTTCTGTTTCTATAAAAATCTGAGAAAGCTTTCTATTTTCCTTAAAGAAAGCTAATTCCTTTAAATTATCTTTTTTAGGATATCTTATAATAAAGCCTGGCTCGTAATACATTAAATCAAAAGCCCTTATTACTCCTGTAGAATAGGCCATTTGTCCATAAAAATAATCATATCTTCCATCTAACTCATATAATTTTACAGTTTTAAAATCAACATGACTTAATAGGGATATCTTATCTTCCATGCCATAGCTCTTAAAAATTTCCATGGCCTTTTCCTTTTTAACCTTTATCTTATTTATAACTATGTCCTTATCTATTAATTCAAGCATTCTCTTTTTAATCTTCTGAAGATCTTCCTCATTTAATGGCTCTTTCTTATGAATTTCGCCAAAAACTCCCCCATCTAAACTATGTTCTATAGTTATGGTTGCATCTTTTGGAAAAACATCTAATGCAGCCTTAATAAATATAAACTGCAGGGTCCTAGTATATATTTTATATCCAATTGGACTATCAAAACTTATTAATTCAATACTTCCATCTCTATCTATTTTATCTATTAATTCCTTATATTCACTATTTATTCTACATAAAGCAAATTCGCTTGGATCCATTTTTAGATGGTTTTCTATGAATTCCCTGTAACTTATACCTTTATGCACAATATATTCCTTATTTTTGAATTTTATATTAAAATCTCCCATAATACCTCCTATCTATATAAATTCTAATATATTTTAATAACATTATATACATTTAGTTGTAAAAATGCATAAGAAAAACACTAGTTATCTTTTTAACAGTATAACTTTGTATTATATAAGAATAATTAATAAAAAAAAGATAAATACTAGGATTAAGAGGTGTTTCATATGCTAATTGTGTTAGTAAGAACAATAATTTTATACGCTTTAGTTATATTAGTAATTAGATTAATGGGTAAAAGACAAATAGGAGAACTTCAACCCTATGAATTTGTTATAACTATAATGATTTCAGATCTTGCCTCCTTACCAATGCAGGATACAAGGCTTCCACTATCCTTAGGAATAATACCAATAATTACATTATTATTTATAAAAATAGTATTATCAATAATTCAGTTAAAAAGTCAAAAAGCTAGAAAAATATTAGAAGGAGAACCTACAATTTTAATTTCAAAAGGAAAAATACATTTTGAAAACCTAAAAAAACAACAAATTAATCTAGATGAACTTATGGAAGAAATAAGACTTGCTGGGTATTTTGACTTGTCAGAAATAGAATACGGAATACTAGAAAATAATGGACAAATGTCCTTTTTAGCAGGAAATAAAAATCAAAATGCTTCAATGCCTGTAATTTACGTTCTAGATGGAAAAATAAACACAAATTCTTTGACCTCTGGTGGTAAAAGCAAAGAAGTTATACTTGAAGAATTAAAAAAGCATGGAGTAGGTTCAATTGAAAATGTATTGATTGCAATGACTGATACTAATGGAAAGTTCTTTTGCCAACTATACGATGAAAAAGGTGATGCTTAATGAAAAACACAATTATCTCCATAATACTCTTTGTCTTATTAGTTACTGGCTTAACTTATATAAATAATAAATTTACTAATTTATGCTCTGATTTAATAGATAAATCAAATGAAATAGAAAAATTACTAGATAAAAAGGAGCTAGACACAGCTTATACAAAATCCCTAGAGCTCTTAGAGTACATAAACTCAAAGGATTTTATTCCTTCAATTTATTTAAACCATATTGACTATGATGACTTAATAAATGAATGTTTAAAACTATGTGTTTATATTAAAAGGGAAGATATTGCAGAAGCCTCTGCCTCCTTAGATTTAATAGAGTTTTCCTGTGAACATTTAATAAAAATACAAAAAATTAATTTAAAAAACATACTTTAATAAGTTCATACTCCCCAATTCATAATGCCAGTTAAGGAAATAATTCATTGGATGCTATTTTTTTTAGATTCATAAATATTAAATTCCTTGACTGGTATTTTATTTATGCATAAAAATAAATTTTTCTTGCATATTTATACATAATAGTTTTATAATTATAAATAAGTTTTCACTTTTATTATTTAACAAATTGGGGGTAGAAAAAATGAAAAATAATAATATGAAAAAAATAGTCCTTGCTTATTCTGGCGGTCTTGACACATCTATTATAATTTCATGGCTTAAGGAGAATTATAATTGTGAAGTTATAGCCCTAGTTGGAAATGTTGGACAAAAGGATGAGCTAGTAGGATTAGAAGAAAAAGCTTTAAAAAGCGGGGCATCAAAATGTTATATAGAGGATTTAACAGATGAATTTGTTAATGATTATATTTTCCCAACAATAAAAGCTGGGGCAGTTTATGAAGGAAAATATTTATTAGGAACATCCTTTGCCCGTCCAATAATAGCAAAAAAATTAGTCGAAATTGCTCTTAAGGAAGGAGCTGATGCTATTGCTCATGGATGTACAGGAAAAGGTAACGATCAAGTAAGATTTGAGCTTGCTGTTAAGGCCTTTGCTCCTGATATGAAAATAATTGCTCCTTGGAGAATTTGGGATATAAAATCAAGGGAAGAAGAAATTGAATATGCCTTAGAAAGAAAAATTCCTATATCCATAAGTTATGAAACTAACTATAGCAAGGATAAAAATCTATGGCACTTAAGCCATGAAGGACTTGATTTAGAAGATCCTGCTAATGAACCTAAATATGATAAAATTCTTGAAATGTGCAACACTTTAGAAAATGCACCAGATAAGCCAAGCTATATAAAATTAAAATTTGAAAAAGGCATTCCAGTTCAATTAAATGGAGAAAAACTGGATGGAGTTAGTTTAATTGAAAAATTAAATAAAATTGGCGGAGAAAACGCTATTGGAATAGTAGATATGGTAGAAAATAGATTAGTAGGCATGAAATCTAGAGGAGTCTATGAAACTCCAGGGGGAACTATTCTTTATAAAGCCCATAAAGATTTAGAAGAAATTTGCTTAGACAAAGAAACTGCTCACTATAAGCAGCAAATTGCCTTAAAATTTGCAGATCTTGTTTACAGTGGTCAATGGTTCACTCCACTTCGTGAAGCTCTTTCGGCCTTTATAGACAAAACTCAAGAAACAGTAACTGGCGAAATCACTTTAAAACTATACAAGGGCAACATCATAAATGCCGGCATGACTTCCCCTTATTCACTATATAGCGAAGAATATGCAACCTTTGGAAAAGATGCTGTTTATAATCAAAATGATTCCTCTGGATTTATAAATCTTTTTGGACTGCCTATAACAGTAAAAGCAAAAATGGAAGAAAAATTAAAGAAGGGTGATAAATAAATGAAACTTTGGGGCGGACGTTTTGAAAAAGGAATTAATGAAAATGTAAATGACTTTAATTCATCAATAAGAATAGATAAAAGAATGTATAAGGAAGATATAAAAGGAAGCATTGCTCACTCAAGAATGCTTGGAAAAGAAAATATTATCCCAGAAGAAGACAGTCAAAAAATCATTTCTGGGCTTAATAAAATATTAAAAGAAATTGAGGAAGGAACTCTTGTTATAGATGATAATGCTGAAGATATCCACAGCTTTATTGAAGAAACTCTGACTTCCTATATAGGTGAAGAAGGAAAAAAACTTCATACTGGAAGAAGCAGAAATGACCAAGTAACCCTAGATACAAAACTGTATCTAAAAAAGGAGTTAAAAATAATTGCTAGTTTACTTTTAGCTCTTCAAGAAGTTATATATGATAAGGCAAAGAGAAACATTGATACAATAATGCCTGGCTATACCCATATGCAAAAGGCTCAGCCAATTACCTTTGCCCATCATATTTTAGCCTATGCCCAAATGTTTATAAGAGACTTAAGCAGGCTGGAAGACTGCTATAAAAGACTAGATGAAATGCCTTTAGGGAGCGGTGCCCTGGCTGCTACCAGCTATCCATTAAATAGGGAAATGGTTGCAAAAGAATTAGGCTTTTCTTCTATAACATATAACAGCATTGATGCAGTTTCTGATAGGGACTATGCAATTGAAGCCTTATCAGTTTTATCTATAATAATGATGCACTTATCAAGATTTTCAGAAGAAATAATTCTATGGGCAACTAATGAATTTAGCTTTATTGAATTATCAGATGAATATAGTACAGGCAGCAGCATTATGCCACAAAAGAAAAATCCTGATGTGGCTGAACTTGTAAGAGGTAAAACTGGAAGGGTTTATGGCAGTCTAATTACCCTTCTTACTGTTATGAAGGGCCTTCCCCTAGCTTACAATAAAGATATGCAGGAGGATAAGGAAGCATTATTTGATGCTTTAGATACTGTAAAACTGTCATTAAAAACCTTCACTGGCATGTTAGATACAATGACTATAAACAAGGAAAAGATGAAAACAGGTGCAGCTCTAGGTTATACTAATGCTACTGATGTGGCTGACTATTTAGTAAAAAAAGGCCTCCCCTTTAGAAATGCTCACGAAATTGTTGGACAAATTGTTTTATACTGTATAAAGAAAAAGCTTGCTATTAATGATTTATCTTTAGAGGAATTAAAGAACTTCTCATCTCTTTTTGATATAGATATATATAAAGCAATCAGCCTAACAACTTGTGTTGAAGAAAGAAAAGTAATTGGCGGCCCAAGCTCCTTCTCAGTGGAACTTCAATTAGAAATCCTTGAAAATTCAATTATAAAATATAAGGAAATCTTTGAAAAACTTAAATAACAATATTTACCAGTGCAGAGTGCACAGTTCACGGTTCACAGTTAAAGGATGAAACTGTGTACTGCAAACTGTGCACTGTAAACTATTTTCTCATAATTTCCGTCTTAATTAGATATAATAATCTTATTGTAAATGTAAATTTCATTTTTTTATTTCATTTAAACTTGATTTAGGTTATAATACATATATATGGATACGCAACTCCCCGTTGTCTATCCTTGTAGTAATTAGCTTTAGTACTAATTATAATAAAATAAATATTTTGGAGGTTTGTACCATGTTAGTTTCAGCAAAAGAAATGTTAACTAAGGCAAGAGCAGAACATTATGCTGTTGGTCAATTTAATATTAACAATTTAGAATGGACAAAAGCTATATTATTAACTGCTCAAGAAAATAATTCACCTGTTATTTTAGGAGTTTCTGAGGGAGCTGCTAAATACATGACTGGCTATAAGACTGTAGCTGCAATGGTTAAAGCAATGATAGAAGAATTAAACATCACTGTACCTGTTGCACTACACTTAGATCACGGTAGCTATGAAGGTGCTTTAAAAGCTATTGAAGCTGGATTCTCATCAATAATGTTTGATGGTTCTCACTATCCAATAGATGAAAATATAGCAAAAACAAAGGAAATGGTTAAATTAACTTCTGAAAAAGGTCTTTCATTAGAAGCAGAAGTTGGTTCAATCGGAGGAGAAGAAGACGGAGTTGTTGGTGCTGGTGAAATTGCTGATCCAAATGAATGTAAAGCAATTGCTGACCTAGGAGTAACTATGTTAGCTGCTGGTATTGGTAACATCCACGGAAAATATCCAGAAAACTGGCAAGGATTAAACTTCGAAGCTTTAGAAAAAATCAATAAAGCAACTGGAGATATGCCATTAGTATTACACGGTGGTACTGGTATTCCAGAAGATATGATAAAGAAAGCTATTTCACTTGGAGTTTCAAAAATCAATGTTAACACTGAATGTCAATTAGCATTCCAAGAAGCTACTAGAAAATATATTGAAGAAGGAAAAGACCTTCAAGGAAAAGGCTTTGACCCAAGAAAGCTTCTTCAACCAGGATTCGAAGCTATCAAGGCAACAGTTAAAGCTAAAATGGAACTATTCGGATCAATCAACAAAGCATAATAACATAAAAAAAGAGCTGTTATCAGCTCTTTTTTTATAGATTTTAAAGTGCATAGTTCACTATAAACTGATGCTCTTTATCCTAGGGCAACATCTAAGACCATCATCACTATAAATCCTAAAATAAGCCCCAATGTAGTAAGTTTTTTATTTTCCATAGATGCCTCTGGAAGCAGCTCTGCACCAACTACAGCAATCATTGCTCCTGCTGAGAAGGATAATAAAAATGGTAATATACTTCTAACTGCTAAGGCTGCTGCCACTCCTATAACACCTGCGATTGGTTCAACTAAGCCTGAAGCTTGTCCATATAGAAAACTTCTTGTTCTTGATAAACCTTCCCTTCTTAATGGAAGGGAAACTGCTGCCCCTTCTGGGAAATTTTGAAGGCCAATTCCTAAAGCTAAGGTTATGGCAGCACCTAATGAAGCTCCTGGAATTCCTACAGCAACTCCTCCAAAGGCCACCCCAACAGCAAGACCTTCAGGAATATTATGAAGGGTTACAGCTAAAATAAGCAGGATACTCCTCTTAAAACTATTATTTATAATAGCTTCAGTAGCACATTCAGAATCTCTATCACTTATTTCAAAACCATAACAATATTTATCCATTAATTTATCAGCAAATATTAAAAATAATCCACCTAATAAAAAACCTAATGAAGGAATAATAACACTATTAAAGCCTAAGTCTTCACATAAGGTTATGGCAGGACTAAGCAGGGACCAAAAGCTAGCAGCTATCATAACACCTGCTCCAAAGCCTATCATTGTATTTAAAATTCTTTTATCTACCTTTTTAAAGAAAAATACTAAAGCAGCACCTAGTGCTGTAACAAACCATGTAAATGTAGTAGCAAGGAACCCCTGTAGCAATGGGTTTAATTCACTAAACCATTCCATATTAAACCTCCTAATAAAAAGTCCTTACTACTAATCTACTAAATTAACTAAATTTGGTTACAAATCTCAACAAAAATTTTCATAAAAAATTAT
This sequence comes from Caproiciproducens sp. MSJ-32, assembly GCF_018918055.1. GTDB lineage: Bacteria > Bacillota > Clostridia > Clostridiales > Clostridiaceae > Clostridium. The sequence continues at coordinate 10,628 of NZ_JAHLPS010000014.1, read as the reverse complement.
ATTCCTGCAGTATTATTTTTATTTACTCCTCTTTCTTCTAAGTACTCATAAATAGTTTTAGAACTTGTGTCCTTTAAGGTATAACCAAGAAGTTTTATAATTTCTTCTAAACTTTCTAAAGATTTCGTCTCTATTTCTATGTAAGGAAATGGACAAAAGCTCTTATCATTAATGTCTATTTCAATAAGAGAATCTCCAAGCCTATAACTCTCCCTATATTTTTTTATTGTTTGTTTAAGTTCCAAACCTAAGGATAAAAATATTCTTTCTGCTGCGTCCTTATCTTCTACTATAGTTTCATTTTCCTCCATCTCCTTAAAGGTTCCTTGACTTAACATTTTTTTAGTTGTCATATAAACTAGTTTTCTATTATTTAATTTATCATCAACCAATCTTATTCTTGCATAACCCTTCTGCTTTAAAAGAAAATTATCTTTAAAATCATAAATATTATTTATTTGATTTTCTTCTTTAACTTTAACAGCCTTTAACTCCTTCAGCTTTCTTCTAACTTCTTCTACATCTATATCAAAAATTCTAGTTTCCAACTCTTTCATTTACCTTCCTCCTAAAAGCAATTTTTAATTATTATAACATAAGTTAATTCAAATAATAATCTACTCTATAAATTAATAATTACGAAGAAATATCATACACTTTTTACCTTTAAAGTTTAAATTTGTTTTATTTTTTTCTAAAATAATTATATAATAGTTATAGTATCTATTTTTATGGAAGCGGGGTAAATTAAATGGAGCTTGAAAAAAAATATATTAACTTAGAAGACCTAAAAGTTGGAATGATAACTTCCCATAGAATTAGAAAAATTTATTAGTTCAAATAAAAGCGTTCTAAAGAATTTGATTATTAACGGAAGTAATGAGGATTCAATATATACTCACTCTGTAAATGTTGCCTCTTTAAGCTACTTGATAGGCAAATGGCAGGGATATGATAATAAAAAGCTGCATAATTTAGTATACGCTTCCCTATTACATGACTTTGGAAAAACAAAGATAGACGAAAATATAATTAACAAGAAAGACCCTATAACTAAAGATGAATATAATATTCTCAAAACCCACTCCTCTCTTTCTTATAATGCAGTAAAAGCTATTCCATATATAAATAGAGATATAGCCTTGGGAATCTTATTGCATCATGAAAGAAATGACGGTTCTGGATACCCTCTAGGGATAACTGGTGATAAAATACCTGAAATAGCAAAAATAATAGCAATAGCTGATGTATTTGATGCAATAAATTCAAATAGAGTTTATAAGAAAAAGAAACAGCCTTTTGAAGCCCTTCAAGAAATTAAGGAAGAAAGCATAAAAGGAAAACTTGACTATGCCTTATGTGATACTTTCCTAAAAGGTCTGTTAAACTTTTATGTTGGACAAGAAGTTGTATTATCTAATGGAGAAGTAGGAAGAATAGTACAAATGGATATAAACAATATTTCCAAACCTTTAATTCTATGCGATGAAAAATTTATTGATTTAAAAACAGAAAAAGATTTAACTGTAACAAAAATCCTTTAAATATATAAAGGCTGAATAAAAGGATATGCTAAACAAGCATATCCTTTTAACTTATATTTAGGCTTTTTATTTTAATTTAATCTTTTTTCCAAATTAGAATTTATATCATATCTAAAGCCTTGCCTATTATAAAAATTAAGTTCTTCTTTAGTAAAATTTCTTCCTGCCACTAGTACATCGTTTACATATTCATTTTTAATACGGCCTTCTAGTTCTAAAAACAATTGATATCCAACACCAAGACCTCTATACATTTCATCAACTACTAGGTCTATTATCTTCGCCCTGTTATTCCCATCTATGTAATATTTTAAATATCCTATTACATCATCATTTAATTGAGCAACAATTGTTTTATTATCTCCCACTAATTCTTCTTCCAAATAAGCTATATCTGGATTTAATTTAATAATATAGTTATAATCTCCCTTTTTTATAGCTCTAACATCAAATCCTACCATAATTATACCCCCATATCATATGCGTAGATTTAATATCTATAAAAATATATAAAACATATATTTTTATAATATTAAGAATTTTCTAACTATTTATATTTTAATTATACATCTTTTTTATAGTTATTTCCATATTTTTTCAAATATACGAATTTATTTTTTATTTACGATTTTTTTATATAAAAAGAAACTATTTCTTTACATTTAGAAATAGTTTCTTTATTATCTTACTTCATATTATAATTATAATCTTTCCCTTCGCCTGCTTGATTTTATAAATAACTCCTTTAATAATTTTTCATCATCATTTAATAAGGCTCTTTTTATCTTATTTAATTCGTACATAAAATTATTTATTGCCTCAAGCAGGTTCTCCTTATTCTCAAAAAATAATTCACTCCATAAATCTTCATTAATATTAGCTATTCTTGTTAAGTCCCTATAGCTGTCTCCAATAAACTTTCCTGTATCTCTTCCCTCTTCATCACTATTAATTAAGGCTACAGCAATAGCATGAGGAAGCTGACTTGTAAAGCCTATCATTTTGTCATGGTAGCTCGGACTAACATATTTTATATTTTTAAATCCAAGGTCATAAATTATCTTTTCTAAAAGTTCTATATTTTCCTTCTTATTTTTTTCAGTTAAGGTTATCAAATAATTTGCACCCTTAAATACTTCCTTTGAGGCATAATCTATTCCCTTTTTTTCTCGCCCAGCCATAGGATGTCCAAAAATAAAATCTACATCCTCAGGCAATATATCTAAAATTTTTTGAACAAATAGCTCCTTAACTCCTGTTACATCTGTTATAAGACTTCCAGCTTTAAAGTATTCCCTGTTTTCTAAGATAAAATCTTTTACTAACCTAGGATATAAGGAAATTACTATTAAATCCATATCTTTAATAATATCCTTCCCCTTTGAATATCCTTCCTTTATTATTCCAAGAGCTTTAGCCTTTTTTATAGTTTCTAAATCTATATCTATTCCATAAATCTCCTTATAACCTACTGCCCTAAGTGCCATAGCATAACTTCCCCCTATAACACCAAGCCCTACAATTAAAATTTTTAAATTCTTCCCTTCCATACTACTATCCTACCCTCTCTTCCTATTTAATAAAGATTGCGAAGCAATCTTTTAGTTTACCTATACACTTCGTACTAATAAAAAGTGCTTAGCACTTTTTATTTATTATTTTAATAATATTATCTAGCACATCACTAATTGTCCCATCATTTGCTACTTTGTAGTGGCAGTATTTCTCATATAACTTATGCCTTTCTTCATATAAGCTATAAAGGCGGGCCTTTCCATCCTTTAATAGAGGTCTGCTTTCTGTATCTATATCCTTTAAAATATCTTCAACAGACCTAAAAATATAAATAATTACAGCCTTATCTTTAAAGGCATCTATATTTTCCTTTCTTTTAACTACTCCGCCGCCGCTTGCTATAACTGTTCTCTTTTTTTTAGAAAGTTCTAAACATGCCTCACTTTCACAAGCTCTAAAATAATCCTCACTTATGGCAAAAAGCTCCTTAACTGCTTTATTAGTCTTTTCTTCAATATAAAGATCCATATCGCAAAAATCATAGCCTAATTTTGAAGCTAAGAGCCTTCCTATAGTACTTTTTCCTGCTCCAGGCATTCCTATTAATAAAATCAATTCCTTATTCATAAGCTTTCCTCTTAATTATTTTTATTTATTTTAGGATGATTTTTTAATTTATCATATATTTCTTTTATTATTTCCTTGTCGATAGGCCTTTGCTGCCATATTTCCTGGGCTTTAAGGGCCTGCCCAATAAGCATATATAAACCACCAACAGTTTGCTTTCCAAGCTTTCTTCCCATTTCTAAAAACTTAGTTTCAATTGGATTATATATTAAATCTACTAGAATATTAAAATTCCTTAATATATCTTCATTAACTGGAGAAGCATCCACCTTAGGATACATGCCAAGGGGAGTTGAATTTATGATTATATCTCCTTTTATGCCTTCCAGTTCCTTATAGCTTATCATTTCTACATTATTTTGAGTAAATTCATTTTTCTTAGGATTTCTGCTTACAATATAAACCCTGCCTATCCCCATATCTAATAAATAACATAGCACAGCCTTGCTTGCTCCACCACTGCCTAAAATAACAGCAGTTTTATCCTTTAAATCTATCTTATGAAGCTTTAACATATAGGCAAATCCATAATAATCAGAATTATCTCCATAAAGTTTTCCATTAAGCAAGGATATTGTATTTACAGCTCCAATTCTTTTAGCCTCTTCTGATATATGATCTAAATATTTCATTATTTTTTCCTTATAAGGAATGGTAACATTAGAGCCCTTGACCTTTAAGATTTTTAAGGCATTAGCAAAAGCCTCTAGGTCCTTTTCTTCAACTTCAAATAATTTATAGGCTCCCTCTTCCCCTATATATTTTAATATTTCCCTATGAATTTCCTCTGATAGACTATGGGAAAGTTTTTCTCCCAATAAACCATAAAACTCCATAAAGTCACCTTCTTTTATTTTAAACTTGATTTATAACTTCCTAATACCCTGAAATATCTGCTGTTTTCTTCTATGCTGCTTAAGGCCTTTCTTACATATTCATTTTCTAAATTTCCTTCAAAATCTACATAAAGAAGGTATTTCCAGGATTCATTTTTATTTGGCCTTGATTCTATCTTTATCATGTTTATATTATTTTCTGCAAAATATCTTAATAAACTATACAAATTCCCTGCCTTATCTTCCAGCGAAAATACTACACTTATTTTATCGCTCTTTTTATCATAATTAGGCTTTCTAGATATAATTATAAACTTGGTACAGTTATCTTTTTTATCATTTATCTTTTCCTTTAATATTTCTAAGCCGTATATCTCAGCTGCCCTTCTGCTTCCAATGGCAGCTTTCCTTTTATCCTTTAAATCAGCTACATATTTAGCGCTTATGGCTGTATTATAGTAAGGAATAAGCTTAACCTTATCAAATTGACTTAAAAATTTTTTACTTTGATGAAAGCCTTGAGGGTGGGAATAAATTTCTTCAATTTCCTCTAAAGCAGCACCCTTAATTCCAATTAAATGCTGATCTATCTTTACACATTCTTCTCCAATTATATAAAAGCCATATTTAACTAACAGGTCATAAACTTCACTTATAGCTCCAGTATAGGAATTTTCTATTGGTAATACCCCATAATTAATTTCTTTTTTCGCTATGGCCTCAAAGACATCCTCAAAATGCTCATATTTTTTTGTATTTTTAGGATTATTGAAAAACTTTAAAACTGCTTCCTCACTAAAGGCTCCTTCCACTCCCTGATAGCCAATTACCATTTCTTCCTTATTTATATAACTTTCATCAGCTTCTTCTTTAACTATATTCCTTTGAAGGGATCTGCTAAGCTCCATTATCTTTTCAAAAAACTCTTCTGTTATATTTGAGTAATTTATATTTTTAAGCTTTGATATATTTTTTCTAATTACTTCCTTTTCCCTTGCTTCATTTAATATAGGAAGATTATTTTCCTTTTTATATTCCCCTACCTTTACTGCAAGGTCCATTCTTCTTTCAAAAAGAGAAACAAGCTCCTTATCTATTAAGTCAATTTCCTTTCTATAGTCCTCTAATTTACTCACTGCCCTGCCCCCTTAATTAAATCCAATATTCCTATGGCTGCCACTGCTTCAATTACTGGCACTGCCCTTTGAACTATGCAAGGATCGTGTCTTCCTTCAACCCTAAACTTAACATTTGTCTTGTTATTTATATCTATTGTATTTTGTTCCTTGGCAATAGAAGCTGTAGGCTTTATTGCAACCTTAAAGATTACTGGCATTCCATTTGTTATGCCCCCTAGTATTCCTCCATTATTATTAGTTTTTGTTTTTACTAAATCCCCATCATAATAAAATTCATCATTTGCTTCTGAGCCAAACATCCTTGTCATTTCAAAGCCCTTACCAAATTCTATTCCTTTTACTGCCGGAACGCTAAAGATTAAATGGGCAAAGGTTGATTCAACTGAATCAAAGAAGGGGTTTCCTAGACCAGCCTTAATTCCTATTATTGCACATTCAATTGTTCCTCCAACTGAATCTCCCTCATATTTAGCTTGTAAAATTTTATGCCTGATCTTATGCTCTAAGGATTTATTTAATAAAGGAAGCTCCTCTTCCCTTAATCTTAATAGTTCTTCCTTAGTTAAATTGATTCCATTAAAGTCGTCATCCTTTATATCCTTTATTGAAGATATGTGGGAAGCTATATATATGCCCTCTTTTTCTAAAAGCTGCTTACATATAGCTCCTGCAAAAACTAAGGGAGCTGTTATTCTTCCTGAAAAATGACCTCCACCTCTATAATCATTAAAGCCTGAATATCTTATATTTCCAGTATAATCTGCATGGCCAGGTCTCATATAATCCTTAAGTCTGCTATAATCCTTAGACCTTGTATCCTTATTTCTAATTATCGCACATAGGGGAGTACCTGTTGTTCTTCCTTCAAAGTATCCGCTTAATATTTCAGGAAGGTCCTTCTCTTTTCTTGCAGTAGACAATTCATTTTTCCCTGGCGCCCTTCTTTCCATCTCAAAAAGCAGCTTTTCCATGTCTATTTCAAAACCAGATGGCAAGCCATCTATGGTTATGCCTATAGCATTACCATGAGATTCGCCAAATATTGAAACTTTTATGTTATTTCCCCATATTCCACTCATCTGCAATTCCTCCTAAAGTTTTAAAGTCCTCGAAGAAACTTGGATAGGACTTAGCTACACAGTCATAATCAATAAGATTTATAGCTTCCTTACATCTAGTTGATGCTATTGCCAAGGTCATTGCAATTCTATGATCCTTCCAGCTCCAGACATCAACACCTCCCTTAAATTCTTCTACTCCATATATTACTAAGCCATCTTCCTTTTCTTCTATTTTTGCACCAATCTTATTAAGCTCACTTGCAACAGCCCTTAATCTATCACATTCCTTTATCCTTAATCTTCCTGCATTTATTATTTCTGTTTTTCCCTTGGCTAAGGCTGCGGCAACAGATAAAACTGGTATTATATCTGGACATTGAGATCCATTTATAATTGTTGATTTAATTTCATAAGGAGCTGTACACCCAATTCCATCTTCTTCCTTATAAAATTTTGCTCCCATACTCTCTAATATATCTATAACAGCCTTATCTCCTTGAAGGGAAGTTAAATTTAAGTCTTTTACTTTTACCTTTGAGCCAATTAGGTCTGCTACTAAGTAAAAGGCAGCCTGGGAGTAGTCTCCTTCAACCCTGTAGTTCCTTGATTTATAGCTTTGATTTCCCTTAATTATAAGTTCCTTATAATCCTTATTTATTATTTCTACTCCAAAGTCCTTCATGCAGGAAATAGTTAAATCTAAATAGCCCTTTGATTCAAGTTCTGTTGTTATAATAATCTTTGAATCTCCCTTTAATAAAGGCAGGGCAAATAAAAGTCCTGATATAAATTGAGAGCTTATATTTCCTGGGACTGTAAAAGTTCCAGGCTTTAGAAGCCCCTTAATTATTAAATCTAATTTATCCTTTGTATAATTATATTTAATTCCTTGTTCAGCAAAAATATTATAATAAACATCTAAGGGTCTTTTTCCTAAATTCCCTTCTCCAGTAAATTTAGAAATTCCATCAAATAATAAGGAAATCGGTACTAAAAACCTCAGGGTAGAACCAGATTCCTTACAATTTATATCCCTTGCATTTTTTCTTACTGCCTTTTCATTAAAGATACCTGTAATATTAAGACTGTCAGGATTTTTCTCTATTATCGCCCCTAATTCCTCCATGGCGCTTATGGTTGCTATAATATCATCAGAATAATCTATATTTTCTACTACAGATGTTTCCTTTCCAAGGGCTGCACAAATAATGGCTCTATGAGCTATACTCTTTGAAGGAGGAACTTTTACACTTCCACTAAGAAGTGATTTTTTTAAGTGTAATTTATTCATAAGATTTCCCCTCTCTTAAAGAAAAAATTCCTTTTTTGTTTTATAAATAAAGCTTTCCCCTATTTCCTTTAAAGCAATTATATTTAAAGTCTTGCCTAAATTCTTTTTATCCAATTCTATAGTTTTTATAAGTTCTTTAATATCAATATCCAAATTATAAGGCAGTTTATATTTAATTAAAATTTCCTTAATTGCTTCAGAAGTTCCTTCTTTTGTTATAGTGTATTTTTCAGAAATTTTACTTATTATATACATTCCGATAGCAACAGCTTCCCCATGGGTATACTTATCATAGTTATAATACTGCTCTATTGCATGACCTATTGTATGGCCAAAATTTAATAACATTCTTTCTCCAGTATCTTTTTCATCCTTTTCAACAACTTGAGCCTTTATTTTGCAGCAAGTGTGAATAATATATTCAATATTGTGCATAGCATCTTCTTTATTCTTATAATTTAATAATTTATAAAAAAACTCTCTATCCTTTATACAGCCATACTTTATTACTTCTGCCATTCCATCACTGAAAACTCTATCTGTCAAAGTTTCTAAAACTATAGGGTCTATTAAAACCTTCTTTGGATGATAAAAACTTCCTACTAAATTTTTTCCCTTATCTAAATCAACTCCAACCTTTCCTCCAACACTGCTGTCAACTTGGGCAAGTAAAGTTGTTGGACATTGAACAAAGGGAACTCCCCTAAGGTAAGTTGAAGCAATAAAGCCAGCTAAGTCCCCAATTACTCCACCCCCAAGGGCTATGATTAAATCACTTCTTGTAAATTTAAAATTAAGAAGTTCATCATAAACTAAAGGCAGAGTATTAAAGGATTTTGTGGATTCTCCTTCCCTTAATACCAGCTTTTTTGCCTTATAGCCTGCTTCTAATAAATTATTTAACAGCCTATCTCCATAATATTTATCTACTATTCTGTCAGTAATAATAAATACCTTATCCCCTTTAAAGACCTCTCTTATTTCTTCTGCAATTTTATTTAAAATACCCTTTTCTATATTAATAAAGTAGCTATTTTCTTTTAAATTTACCTTTAGCTTCAATTTAAATTTCCCTTCCAACTGCAGCTGCAATAGCTTTTAGTTCCTTTACTAAAGCATCATAATCTTCTGGTCTAATTGATTGAGGTCCATCAGATAAGGCTTTTTCTGGATCATTATGTACCTCTATTATAAGGCCATCTGCTCCAACTGCTACCGCTGCTTTTGCTAAAGGAGCAATCATAAATCTCCTGCCTGTTGCATGACTTGGATCTACTATTACTGGTAAATGACTTAACTTTTTAATTGCAGGTATTGCACTTAGGTCTAAGGTATTTCTTGTATAAGTTTCAAAGGTTCTTATTCCTCTTTCGCATAAGATTACATTATTATTACCACCGGCTAAAATATATTCAGCACTCATTAAGAATTCTTCTATAGTTGCAGCAAAACCTCTCTTTAATAATATTGGCTTATTTATCTTTCCCAATTCCTTTAATAAATCAAAGTTTTGCATATTTCTAGCACCAACTTGAATTATATCTACATCTCTCTCAAAAATTTCTATATCCCTTGGTGACATTATCTCTGTTACTATTGGCAGACCTGTTTTTTCCCTAGCTATCTTTAATAATTCAAGTCCATCATATTCTAAACCTTGAAAGCTATAAGGTGATGTTCTTGGTTTAAATGCTCCGCCTCTTAAAAAGCCTGCCCCTGACTTTTTAACTTCCTCAGCTATAAAGCTTATTTGTTCCTCGCTTTCTACCGAACAAGGCCCTGCTATCATTGCTATTCTATTTCCGCCTATTTTTCTTCCATTAACCTCTACTACAGTGTTTTCTGGATGAAAAGCCCTATGAGCTTTTTTAAAAGGTTCCTGAACCTTTATTACCTTTTCTACAATTTCATTTGCTTCGATTTTTAATGGATCGATTTTTGTTGTATCTCCTATTATTCCCAAAACTATTAACTCCTTACCTACTACAGGACATACATCTACGCCCTCTTTTTTTAATTCTTCAGTTAATTTTCTTATGTCTTTTTCTTTAGCTTTTGCTTTTAATACTACTACCATTAATAATGCCCCCTTTAATTATATTTTTAATAAAAAAGAGAACCCCAAAGAGTTCCCCAATAAAGCAATTTATAACTATACTTATATAGTTTCTAAATTTATATAAAAACTCTGCTGAAAGGGGGTATTTTATTGTATGAGAAATAGCCAGCGCTAAAATAAAAGCCCCAGAATGCAAAGTAAAAGCTATAAAATTTTGCTATTTCTTTTACAATACCTTTCATAATTTCCTCCATATAAATTTAGAAGTTTTGTTAAGTTATATGATATTTGAATTTCATCTCCCCTTTGAGTTATCTTATATATAGAGAAAAACAAAATGCCTCCGAAGGAGAGATGAAATTATGTGCAAATTATTGAATAAAATTTCATGTCCAAGATGCCATAGTCAAAATCTCTATCGCTTTGGAAAAGACAAAGCAGGTAATCAAAAATATCAATGTAAAGACTGTAGACGTCAGTTTACTTTTGAAGATTGTAGGGGTAAGAAAAATCGTATATTGAGAGGATATCCTCGTTGTCCTGTTTGTGGTAATGG
>NZ_JAHLPS010000073.1 GCF_018918055.1 Caproiciproducens sp. MSJ-32 | reverse complement strand
AGCTTAAGATATTGCAGTTCTCTATAATATCACCTTTATTTTAAGCTACTTTTTTATTTAAAAATTCAAAGTTCATATCACCTAATAATTTTTCTGAATTATACATTGTTTTCTTTTTACCTATTGCAAATAAAATTCTAATCAATTTATTACATAATGCTATTAATGATTGTTTCTTTTTTAGTGGATTATTATTTCGTGTTGTATAATATCTATGGAGTTCATTAAACTCATTGTTTTTACTTACCATTGGCATAACTGCCTTAAAAAGAATAGCCCTTAATTTATGCCTTCCTCTTTTAGATATCGTAGTTTTTCCTTTATGCTTACCAGAACTATTTTCTTTCAAGTTTAATCCTGCAAGTTTTCGAATCTGATTGGGATGAGAATAATTATTCAAATCTCCTGTTTCAGATAAAAATCCGGCTACAGTTGTTACACCAACACCTGGTATTGAAAGCATCTCTTGAGCTCCTGGTATTTGAAATAATATTTCTTCAATAGATATCATCAATTCTTCCATTTGATTAGTAAGCATTTCATATCTATCTAGCAAATTCATAAGCTGTTTTTTGGCCATATGCATACCAGTTTGAATACCAACAGACGTTCTAGCTGCTTTTAAAAGTTTCTTTGCTCTTTTTGGGCCTACGGCTCTCTTAATGTCTTTTTTCCAAACATTTATTATTTCCTGTTCCCCTAGCTTCAATATATCCTTAGGAAATGGGAATTCTCTAAGTGTTATTAAAGAAGCTTTTCCTTCTATATTTTTGAAAACAGTTGGAAATTCAGGGAAATACTTATCTATCCATCGATGGATTTTATTTTTTATTGAACCTAATTCTCTATTAATATCATCTCTTTCATCCATTGCTACTCTTAATTCTGCATATATACCTTCAGGAATGACAGGTTCTGAGTATCTTCCATCCTTTACTAGTTGAGCTATTACTTTAGCATCTTTTAAGTCATTTTTCGTAGGTGAATTGTCATCTAGTTCTTTAGTCTTTTTAACATGCATCGGATTTACTAGAACTAGTTTAATATTTTCTCCACTTAGAAAATGTCCTATGTTAAACCAATAATGTCCTGTTGGTTCCATGCCTACAACTACTTTGTTTTTTTCATTCTCTATACAAATATCTTTAGCCCAATTAACTAATTTTTTAAAACCTTCAATTGAATTATTAAATGTAAGAGCTTTACCAAGCTCTACACCTCTGTAGTCCTGTGCTCTAGCAACATGAGTATGTTTAGCTATATCAACTCCAATAATTAAAGTATCAATATCTATTTGCTTAATCTTTTCATTTTGTGTATAATTCATTTTAGAATACCTCCTGTTATTTAATTTAAGGGTCAGTTTTTCCTGCAGGAATTCCCTGACACCTTATATTTTAACAGGTGGTATTTTTTTATTCAAATGTGATTTTTATTTATTACAGGAATGCTCCTTACAAATATTTTTGGTCCTTCCACCCTTACTATTTTTACTGGTGTATTCTTAGGTATAAAACCTTCATCAGATAAAGCATCTATTCTTTTACCATCTATTTCTATTATCCCAGAAGGGCGAAGTTCTGATACAGTGATACCTTCTTTGCCTAGGTATTCATCTTTAGAATAAGCACTTAAATAACCTTCTTCATTCTCTTGACGAGTTGTAAGCACTATCTTTTCCAAATGAGGACTTTTATGTCCCAATTTAACCAATAATATAGTTATTATTGTAGTCAGTATAATTGCTATACTTAAAGGTATTAAAGCTGAAACCAAAGTATCCATAGATAATATAATTCCTACTATGACTAGTATTATACCAGATATCCCAGGTAATCCAAATCCTGGTACTATAGCTTCTACTACTAATAGTATTAATCCAACAACAAATATTGCCAAAGAAGTCCAATGAGAGTACCCAGCAATTATATTACCAGCAAAAAATAATCCAAATCCTAATATGCTTATAGTTCCTCCAATTCCAAAACCAGGAGTAAAAATCTCTATAACCATGCCTACAAACCCTATAGTCAACAATAAAGTATTCATATAAGGATTAGATAATATCTTAGATACCTTTAATTCTTTACTTTCCTCCAATTTAATTATATCCCCATAGGATATATTAAAAAATTGAAGCATCTCATCATAATTATTAGAAATTAAATCACAAACACCTAGTTTTAATGCTTCTTTACTAGTTAAATTTAATAATTTTCCTTTTTCCGAAACTCCTTCAATATATACATCAGTATCTGCCATCGCTTCTATCACTTTAGGATCTCTACCCCTTAATTGGGCTACATCTCTTAAAAAACCTTTCCACATGGATAATACCTTTTCATTATTAGGAATAGTCTCTGCTGAACCAATAGTTGAACTGTGGGACATAACAACTTTCTCTGAGGAGATAGTGATAAGTACTCCTGCTGATACAGCTTTATTATTTACAAAAGATATGGTAGGTATATCTAACTCAATTATTAAATTTTTTATTTTTTCAGCTTCATCTATTAATCCACCATAAGTATCAATTTCAAAAATTATTGCTTTGGGATCTTTTTTCAACACATCATTTAAAGTTGTTTTTAAATAATTATATGTGGCACGATTAATCTCTCCTTTGATAGGAATTACATATACATCCCCTATATTCTCCGATGAAACAACATTATTTAATAATAAAAAGATAAAAATAAATAAAATCAGCGTTTTCTTCCATTTCAACATATCCACCTCCTATTATATTATATTCCTACCCCAACTTTTAAACAATAAAAATATTATAAATTTAATTTATTCGTTTTATATAAATAAAACCTGGGGTAAAACCCAGGTTTTATTTTAAATGCTTCTTAACAATCTCACTAACTGTATTACCATCAGCTCTGCCTTTCACTTTTGGCATTACAGATTTCATAACTAATCCCATATCTTTCATGGTCTCAGCACCTATTTCATCTATAGTTTTTACTACAATTTCTTCAATTTTTTCCTCTGTTAGCTGTTCAGGTAAGTATTCTAGTAAAATATCCATTTCCTTTTGAGTTAATTCTACTAAATCTTGCCGTTCTCCTCTTTTAAAATCTTCAATAGCATTCTTTTTCTCTTTTAGTTGTTTAGAGATTATATCTATTATTTCTTCATCTCCTAATTGTTTCCTTTCATCTACTTCCTTTTGTTTAATAGCTGCCCTGACCATAGTTATAGTATTTTTCCTAATTGTTTCTTTATTTTTCATGGAAATCTTAAAATCTTCCATAAGTTTCTTTTTAAGGGACATAAATCCACCTTCTTATTAAAAATAATTAATATTTATTTTTCTTTCTTCTAGCTGCTTCTGCTTTCTTTTTACGTTTTACACTTGGCTTTTCATAATGTTCTCTTTTTCTATATTCATAAAGAACACCTGAACGAGCACATTGCTTTTTGAATCTTCTTAGTGCATCATCAAGAGATTCGTTTTCTCTAACTTTTATTTCAGTCAATTACTTCTCCCTCCCCTCTCTAATGCAAAAAGTACCTCATATTACCTATAATAAGCAAAATGCAATACTAAACTATTATACATTGATTATATAGTTTCTGCAACTTGTAATTAGCCTGGAGGCCAAGAAAATTTACGCCCACCCAATACATGGAAGTGAATGTGAGAGACAGTCTGCCCTCCAAATTCTCCACAATTATTTACTATCCTATAGCCTTCTTCATGAAAACCCATTTGTTTTACAAGTTTTTTTATAACATAGAATATGTGACCTATCAATTCTAAATTTTCTTCATCTATACTATTTAAAGATTCAATATGCTCCCTAGGTATTACCAAAAAATGAATTGGAGCTTGAGGGTTTGCATCCTTGAAGGCAATAACCTTATCATCTTCATATATAATTTCACTTGGTATTTCTTTATCAATAATACTGCAAAATACACAATCTGTCACCTTTTCACCCCCTCTATTTTCATCCATTCCTGTATACTAGGTCACAATTCCTATATCTAATATATTCGATACAAGTTTTATAATTCCTCTATTTTTCCTATCAAAATATCATCTTTTTCACAAATAATTTTTACGGGAAGTATTTTTCCTTTAATTGAATCATCTGCTTTGGCTTTAACCCTTATATAATTAGTAGTATATCCTTCCATATAATCAGCATTATCTTTACTATTTTCTTCAAATAGCACCTCTAAGGTATGACCTAAAAATTTTTTATTAAAATCTTTCATTAACTTATCTCCTAAAGCTATAAGCATGTCTGAACGTTGTTGTTTTATTTCTCCATGAATTTGTTTTTTAAATTTACTTGCTGGAGTACCTTTTCGAGGGGAATATTTAAAAACATGAATTCTTGAAAAACCTATTTCCTTCACAAAATCATAGGTCTGTTGAAATTCTCTGTCAGTCTCACCTGGAAAACCTACAATTATATCCGTTGTTATTCCTACATTGGGCATATATTCTCTTATCAATTTTACTATTTCTTTATACTGCTGAGTTGTATACTTCCTATTCATCCTATTTAATACTTCATCAGAACCACTTTGTAGTGATAAATGAAAATGATCACACAATTTATTAGTTTTTATAACTCTTCGCATGAACTGATCATCTATTAAGGTAGGTTCTATAGAACTTAAACGTATCCTTTCTATACCATCTACTTTCGCCACTTCCTCAATTACATCCACCAAAGAAATTGAATTTAAATCTTTGCCATAGGAAGCTACATGAATTCCTGTCAATATAACTTCTTTAAAACCAGCTTCTGATAATCTTTGAGCCTCATCTATTATGGATTGTAAATTTCTACTCCTTATAGGACCTCGAGCATAAGGAATAATACAATAACTACAAAATTGATTACATCCATCTTGAATTTTTATATAGGCTCGAGTTTTAGATTTTACATCTGCTATATTTAAATTTTCAAATTCTTTATGCTCATTTACATCTTTTACCATATTTATCTTTTTATCTTCCAAAATCGCTTTTTCACATAAATCCACTATCTTATCCCTATGAGTTGTCCCCAAAATTACATCTACTTCTTTCATTTTTTTCACTTCATCGGGAGCTACTTGAGAATAACAACCCACTACTGCAACTATTGAATCTCTATTAAGTTTTTTTGCCCTACGTATAAACTGTCTAGATTTTCTATCTCCTAAATTAGTTACTGTACATGTATTTATAACATATATATCTGCAAATTCATCACACTCTACTATTTGATATCCTCTTTTTTCAAATAATTCTTGCATTGCTTCTGTTTCATATTGATTAACTTTACAACCTAAGGTATAAAAAGCAACTCTATTCATTTCATCACTCCTAAATCACCAAGCTCATATAATATAATAGTTGATGCTACTAAACCTGCTGTTTCAGTTCTAAGAATTCTAGATCCTAGAGTTATACTTTGTCCACCAACAGATTTTAAAAGCTGTATTTCTTCTCTCTCAAATCCGCCTTCTGGTCCAATTATTAAATTTATCTTTTCTCCTTCTATATTATTTAAAATATCCTTAAAAGATATACTTTTTTCCATCTCATATGGCACTATTATATTTTTTTCACCTTCTAATTTATCTAACATTTCCTTAAAACTCATTATATTTTGAACTTTAGGTATAAAATCTCTTTTACTTTGTTTTGCAGCCTCCTCTGCTATGGCTCTCCATCTATCTAATTTTGATTGTTCTTTTTTTTTATTTTTTATTTTAACTATAGTCCTATTTGTAATTATGGGGTAAATTTCTTTTACTCCAATTTCAGTTACCTTCTGGATTAAATAATCCATTTTATCTCCTTTAGCTATACCTTGATATAATGCAATATGAATAGGGGATTCATGCTTGCCTTGAAAACTTTTAATTATTTTTGTAATTACTTTTTTGTTATCAAATTTTATTATTTTACATATATAAACTCTTCCTCCAGAAGATATCTCTATAATATCATCCTTTTTTAATCTCAAAACATCTTTAATATGGTTTGTATCCTTCCCAACAATTTCAATTGTATCTCCTTGAATCTGCTCTTTATCAACAAAAAATCTATGCACATTTACTCACCTTCTGCCTTAGTAGATACTATGGAAACCCAATCTCCCATAACTTTTTCTTCTACTATATGATAACTATTTCTCTCAAGTGCTTGAATGACCATATCTGCTTTTTCAGTTATTATTCCTGATGCAATAAATATTCCTGTTTTCTTTAAATAATCATTTAAAGATTCTATAAGTTCTATAATTACTTCTGCTATAATATTAGATACTATAATATCAGCTTTTCCTTCTACTGCATCTAACAAATTTCCTGCTCGTATATCTACTATATCATCTACATCATTTAATTTCACATTTTCTTTAGACGCCTTAATGCTTAATTCATCTAAATCTACTCCTACTACTTGTTTAGCTCCTAATTTTGCTGAAACAATACTTAATATTCCACTACCCGTTCCTATATCATACACTATGTGTCCTTCTTTTACATACTTTTCTAACATTTCTATGCACATAATTGTAGTTTCATGAGCTCCCGTTCCAAAGGCCATGCCTGGATCTAGTTCAATTACCAGCTCTCCTTCTTTATTTTGATATTGTTCCCAAGTAGGTTTAATTACTATTTTATTTCCAATTTTAATTGGTTTGTAATATTTTTTCCAACCTTCTGCCCAATCTTTTTCATATACTTCCGTTATAGTAACCTGTCCTAAGGGTTTATCAAAATTATCATAAATATTTCTTTCAATACTATCCCTGATAAGCTCTATTTTATCTATTAAATCCTCGCTTTCTGGAAAATAAGCTTTAATTATTACCTCTTCATAATCCTGTTTAATAAGACTTGGATCTATAAAATCCCAATCTTTCTCCGATTGTTGAAATGCTAATATATCCTTAGGATCTTCTATAGCTAATCCTGTTACACCTAAGTCATACATTATATTTGCAACCATCTCTTCTGCTTCAGTAGTGGTTTTTATTTGAACTTCAATCCATTTCATGGCTTCACATCCTTTTTATGAATCTCAAAATATTATACCCTAAATAACATGAAATTACCATAACTTAAAAAACAATCACTCCAATTCGAGTGATTGATCAATTCCCAAAAGCATCCCTCATCTTATCAAAAAATCCTTTTTTTCCTTCTTTATGATGCTCTCCACTCTCTTTAGCAAATTCCCTTAGGAGTTGCTTTTGCTTCTCATTTAATTTTTTAGGTACCTGTACTTCTACATTAAAATACAAATCACCTCTTCCAACTCCTCTTACATTAGGTACTCCTTTGTTTTTCAATCTAAATCTAGTCCCAGTTTGAGTACCTTCCGGTATATTATATTTAGACATTCCATCTAGTGTAGGAACATCTATTTCTGCACCAAGAGCTGCGTCTACAAATGAAATAGGTACTGTTAAATATATATCATTTCCTTGTCTTTTGAAAAATTCATGTTCTTTTACATTTATATATATATATAAATCTCCTGGTGGACCACCTCTATCTCCCATTTCTCCTTCTCCATGAATAGATATAATTGACCCTGTATCTACTCCTGCAGGAATCTTTACTTTTATTTTCTTGTTTTTTATTTCTTTTCCAGTTCCTGAACACACAGTGCATTTTTCTTTAATAACTTCTCCTGTTCCATTACATTGATCACATGTAGCTACTCTAACAAAACGTCCAAAAGGACTTTGTTGGACATATCTTACTTCCCCTGTTCCGTGACATTTACTGCAAGTTTCTTTACTGCTTCCTGGCTTTACACCTGTACCACTACATGTTTCGCATTGTTCAGTTTTTCTTATCTGTATTTCTTTTTCTGCTCCAAATACTGCCTCCATAAATTCTAAATCCAGATTATATCTTAAATCAGCACCTCTAACTGGACCTCTCCTTTTAGATGAAGTTTGAGTAAAACCACCACTAAATATATCAAATATATCATCAAATATATCTCCAAACCCACCAAAATCTTGGCTATATCCTCCTTGACCATTTACTCCTGCATGACCAAATGTATCGTATCTTCTTCTTTTATCTGAATCGCTTAATACTTCATAAGCTTCGTTTATTTCTTTAAATCTTTGTTCAGCTTCTTTGTCACCGGGATTTAAATCTGGATGATATTTTTTCGCTAAAAATCTATATGCAGTTTTTATTTCACTTTCTGTAGCGTCTCTTGATACCCCAAGTATTTCATAGTAATCTTTCAATCTACACACCTGCCTTCAATTATAACTATAGATAATTTTATCAAAATTCAAAGCTAAATCCAATAGGGATTTAGCTTTGAATTTTTAAAATCTATTCATCATCATCTACTACTTCAAAATCAGCATCCACTACATCGTCATCATCACCTGAGGAGCTATCTGTTCCAGGACCTTGAGCTCCTCCTTGAGCTCCTGATTGATCGTATATCTTCTGAGATATACTATAAAATTCTTGAGTAAGCTCTTCTGTCTTTCTCTTTATCTTTTCTACATCATCGCCCTCTAATGCTTTCTTTAACTCTTCTAATTTTGATTCCACTTTGGATTTTTCTTCTTGAGAAACCTTATCTCCTATATCTTTTAATATTTTCTCAGTTTGATATATCATAGAATCTGCATTATTTCTTATTTCAATTTCTTCTCTCCTCTTCCTATCTTCTTCTGCAAATTTTTCCGCTTCTTTTATTTTTTGTTCAATCTCTTCTTCAGTTAGATTAGTTGAAGCAGTAATTGTAATCTTCTGCTCTTTTCCTGTACCTAAATCCTTAGCAGATACATTTACTATACCATTAGCATCTATATCAAAAGTAACTTCTATTTGAGGCACTCCTCTTGGAGCTGGTGGTATACCTGTTAACTGGAATCTACCTAAAGTAGTGTTGTCACGTGCCATTTCTCTTTCCCCTTGAACCACATGAATATCTACAGAAGTTTGATTATCAGCTGCTGTAGTAAATATTTGTGATTTCCTAGTAGGTATAGTAGTGTTCCTTTCAATTATTTTTGTAGTTACACCACCTAAAGTCTCTATACCAAGAGATAAAGGAGTTACATCTAGCAACAATACATCTTTTACCTCTCCACTTAATACTCCACCTTGAATAGCTGCACCAATAGCAACACACTCATCAGGATTAATATCTTTTTGTGGTTCTTTACCTGTTAATCTTTTTACTGCTTCTTGTACTGCAGGTATTCTAGTTGAACCTCCTACCAATATTACATTATCAATATCACTAGGCTTAAGGTCTGCGTCTTTTAGGGCTTCTTTTACTGGGTCCATAGTTTTTTCCACTAAATGAGCTGTTAATTCTTCAAACTTAGCTCTGGTAATATCCATATTTAAATGCAATGGTCCTGAATCTGTAGCAGTTATAAATGGTAAATTTATATTAGTAGACATTGTAGAAGACAGCTCTTTTTTAGCTTTTTCTGCTGCTTCTTTTAATCTCTGTAAAGACATACTATCCTTTCTTAAATCTACTCCATGTTCCTTCTTAAATTCTTCAGCTATATAATCAATTAAAGCTTGATCAAAATCATCTCCACCTAGACGATTATTACCTCTAGTTGCCAATACTTCTATTACTCCATCTCCTAATTCCAAAATGGAAACATCAAATGTACCTCCACCTAAATCATATACCATAATTTTACGCTGATCTATTTCTTTATCTAATCCATATGCAAGTGCTGCTGCTGTTGGCTCGTTGATTATCCTTCGTACATTTAATCCTGCTATTTTTCCTGCATCTTTTGTTGCTTGTCTCTGACTATCTGTAAAATAAGCTGGAACAGTTATTACTGCATCAGTTATAGTTTCACCTAAATAAGCTTCTGCATCAGTTTTAAGCTTTTGCAAAATCATTGCTGAGATATCCTGTGGGGTATACTCTTTCCCATCTATAACTTTCTTCCAATCCTTACCCATTTCTCTTTTAATTGACATAATAGTTCTATCAGGATTAGTTATTGCTTGCCTTTTAGCTGTTTCACCTACTAATCTTTCACCATCTTTTGTAAAAGCAACTACTGATGGTGTAGTTCTATTTCCTTCTGCATTTGGAATTATAACAGGCTCTCCACCTTCTATTACAGCCATACATGAGTTAGTAGTTCCTAAATCAATACCAATTATTTTTCCCATACAAATCCCTCCTTAAAATGTTATTTAGACACTTTAACCATACTTGGTCTAATTACTTTTCCATCTAACGTATATCCCTTTTGCAATACATCTAATACAATTCCCTCTTCTTCATCTTCTACTTCTTCCACAAATACAGCATGATGAAGGTTAGGGTCAAATACTTTGCCTTCACATTCAATTTCGCTTACTCCATTTTCCTCAAGAACTCTGAGAAATTGTTCATATATCATCTTCACACCTTGATAAAAACTATCCTCTTTTTTATCTTCCTCCACGCTATCAAGAGCTCTTTCAAAATTATCCAATATAGGTAATAATTGATTAATTAAATCCTCTATAGCATAAGTATATGTTTTTTCTTTATCTTTTTTAACTCTATTTTTATAATTTATGAAATCTGCTTGCAATCTTAACAATTGATCTGTTAACTCTTCAATTTTTTCATCTTTTTCAATTAATTGAGATTCTAAATCTTTATCTTTTTCATCAACTTTTAATTCCTCTTTTTCTTCTTTTTCTTGATCCTGTTTATCCTTATCTAAAACATCCTCCTTTATAGTATCTTCTTTCTTTTCCATTTCATCACCCCTTTTGCACCTTTTATTTTATATCTAGAGTAACACTCTAAATTTTCTATTGTTTTTTTAATAATAATTCTAATACTTCTGTTAAATTAACTGAAAATAATTTTAGAGTGTTTATTACCATAGGATAATTCATTCTAGTAGGTCCTATAACACCTATCTTTCCAATAGTTACTCCTCCTAATTTATAGGTAGTAGTTATTAAGCTACATTCTTTTATTGGATCATATATATTTTCATTTCCTATAGTGATTTCTATTTCATCTTCATTCGTGCTATTTAACAGTATATCTGCTAATAACTCTTTATCTTCAATAAAAGATATGAAAGATTTTGCTTTGTCTAAATCCTTATATTCAGGAAAATCAAATATTTTATTGACTCCATCAGCATATAATTCTACATTGTCTGTGTCATTAAGAGTTTTATTGATTATATGAATTATGTTATCTATAATTTCCTTATACTCATACATCTCCTTAAATACATTATTGTCTATTTCTTTCCCAATATCCTCTATAGTGAGCCCTTTTAATTTATTATTTAAAAAATTAGATATTATAGTTAATTGGTCATCATTGATTTTTCTATCTAACTTAAATATAGTATTTTTTACAATCCCTGAATCATTTACTAATACCAACAATGCTTCTGAATCATCTATAGGTATTAACTGTATATGTTTCAATTTACTTTTCTTTAATTGAGGTGATAAAGCTAATGCAGTATAATTAGTAATTGCAGATAATATTTTAGCAGAGTTTTGAATTAATTCATCTATCTCATCAGCCTCACTAATTAAAGCTTTTTTTATTTGTTCTTTCTTTTTTGTATCTATTGTAAGCTTTTCCGTTTTTAAAAGTTGATTTACATATAATCTATATGCCTTATCTGAAGGTACCCTGCCAGCTGATGTATGAGGTTTACTTAAATATCCTAAATCCTCTAAATCTGACATTTCGTTTCTTATAGTTGCCGAACTAACCCCAAAATTATACTTCTTAGATATAGTTCTTGAACCAATAGGCTCTGCACTGGCTATATAACTATTTATTATGGCATGAAGTACTTTTATCTTTCTATCATCCAACATAATACCACCTCATTATCACCTCAGTTTTATGTTTCAAATACTTATTAGCACTCTTTAAGCCTGAGTGCTAATTTTAAATTATCATTATTCCTTAATTTTGTCAATACCCTTTTAGAAAATTTAAGGCAATAAATCCACGTACACTATATTTGACAGGTCTAATCCTAACGAAGTAAACCTTATAAATCTATCATCCATGTATATTAATCCTCCTTTTTCATGCTTTTTAAATACATTTCCATATATTTCATCTACTGATATATTAAATCGCTGATAAAATTCATTTTTATCTATACCATCCGTTAATCTAAGACCCATCATTAAATATTCAAAAATTTCCATATCTCTACTAATTGTTTCTTCTCCTTCTATAGGAAATTTGTGATTTTTAAGTTGTTTATAGTAATTTTTAAAATTATCATAATTCCAAAATCTCTTTCCATATAAATTAGAATGGGCTGCTAATCCTAATCCAATATAAGGCATTAACCGCCAATAGATTAAATTATGTTTGCACCTATATCCTTTTTTAGAAAAATTAGATATTTCATAATGCTCATAACCATTGTCCCTTAATAATTCTATACCTCTATGATACATGCATCGTTCTTTATCCTCAGAAGGCATATTTATTTTACCATCTTCATACCACTTTTTTAATAAAGTGTCATCTTCAAGTATAAGACTATAATAAGATATATGCTCTACTCCTAATTTTATCATATCCTTTAAAGTTTTTTCACATTGATAAATGGTTTGGTCAGGCAAACCAAATATTAAGTCCACATTTATATTATTAAATCCTAAATCCCTAATAAGTTTATAATTTTTATAAAAATCCATTGCAGTATGAATTCTTCCAATTTTTTTCAACAACCTATCGTCTAACGACTGTACTCCTAAACTTATTCTATTTATACCCATTGATTTATAACTTTTTAATTTTGGCTTATTTAACGTACCAGGATTGGCTTCTATTGTAATCTCTTCTATATTTGAAGCATTATAATTTTTGTATATATAGTCTAATATTTTAAATATATACCTTTCATCAATGCAAGAAGGGGTACCGCCACCTATAAATAGAGTCTTTATATTATAATTTTTTAAAATATCCTTATACAATTCCATCTCCATTAGAAGAAAATCTATATACTTAGTTACCTCTTCATTAGATTTAGTATATGAAATAAAATCACAATAATAACATTTGCTAATACAAAAGGGAATATGAATATAGATGCCTATTTGTTTCAACTAAAAGCCTCCTATCAATTTATAAACTTAATGCACACTTAAGTGTGCATTACTTTTCATCATATTTTAATACAGCTAAAAAAGCTTCTTGTGGAATTTCCACTGCACCTATTTGTCTCATTCGCTTCTTGCCTTCTTTTTGCTTTTCTAATAATTTTTTCTTCCTTGTAACATCTCCACCATAACATTTTGCTAATACATCTTTTCTAAGAGCTTTTACAGTTTCTCTTGCTATTATTTTAGAACCTACAGCAGCTTGTATAGGTATTGCAAATTGATGACGAGGTATTTCTTCTTTTAACCTTTCAGCAATAGTTCTGCCCCTCTCATAAGCTTTATCTTTATGAACAATAATAGAAAGAGCGTCTACCAACTCTCCATTTATCAATATATCAAGCTTAACTAGGTCTGATTGTTGATAACCCTTTAATTCATAATCGAGAGATGCAAAACCTTTAGTTCTTGATTTTAATGCATCAAAAAAATCATATATTACTTCATTTAAAGGCATATCATAATACAATATGACCCTGTTTTCTTCTAAATATTCCATATTTTTAAATACACCTCGACGATTTTGGCAAAGCTCCATCACAGTTCCTACATAATCTGCTGGTGTCATTATGGAAGCAGAAACTATTGGTTCCTCCATGTATTCTATCTCTGATTCTTCAGGAATATTTGTTGGATTTTGTATAGACAATATTTCCCCATCTTTCTTTTTTACCCTGTATATAACACTAGGAGCTGTAGTAACTATGTTTAAATCAAACTCCCTCTCTAATCTTTCCTGTACTATTTCCATATGAAGAAGTCCTAAAAATCCACATCTAAATCCAAAACCTAAAGCGGCAGAATTCTCTGGCTCAAATACTAAACTAGCATCGTTTACTTGTAATTTCTCCAATGCATCTCTTAAGGAGTTAAAATCTTCTCCTTCTGCAGGATATATACCACAGTAAACCATTGGAACCACTTTTTTATATCCTGGCAATGGGATTTCTGTTGGATTGTTTTTGTCTGTTATAGTATCTCCTACCCTTGCATCTTTCACATTTTTTATACTAGCTAATACATAACCTACTTCCCCTGCTTCTAACTTATCTACAGCAATTTGTTTTGAAGTAGTAATTCCCACTTCTGTTACCTCATAGGTTTTATTAGATGACATCATCTTTATTTCCATACCTGGTTTTATACATCCTTCAAATACTCTGATATAGCAAACTACTCCTTTATAAGAATCATAGTAAGAATCAAATATTAAAGCCTTTAGAGGTGCATTCACATCCCCTTTTGGAGCAGGAATTTTTTTAATTATTTCTTCCAATACCTGTTCTATATTTAAACCTTCTTTAGCAGACACCAAAGGTGCATCTTCTGCATCAATACCAATGACCTCTTTTAATTCTTTCTTTACTTCATCTGGTCTAGCGCTAGGTAAATCTATTTTGTTTATTATAGGAACTATCTCCAAATCCTGTTCTAAAGCCAAATATACATTAGCTAATGTCTGTGCTTCAATGCCTTGTGTTGCATCTACTACTAACAAAGCTCCTTCACAAGCTGCTAATGATCGAGAAACTTCATAATTAAAGTCTACATGTCCTGGTGTATCTATTAAATTTAATATATATTCTTCTCCATCTTTAACTTTATAAGTAAGTCTTACATTTTTAAGCTTTATAGTTATACCTCTTTCTCTTTCTAAATCCATACTATCAAGTACTTGCTCTTGCATTTCCCTTGAAGTCAATAATCCTGTTTTTTCAATTAATCTATCAGCAAGAGTAGATTTTCCATGATCTATGTGAGCAATTATTGAAAAATTCCTTATATTGTTTTGTTTTTTATTTTGCATACTCTTCCTCCTTAAGAAGTTTCAATAACCTTAGAGAATAATTATATCAAAAATACTCTTAGATGTAAAACAAAAGACCAGTAAAACCTGGTCTTTAATCTTCTTTTTTTAAAACCTTTAAATCAATAATATAATTTTTCCCAAATAATTCTAAACGATTTTGTTTAATATTCATATTAAATATAGTTGGATTATCTAAATATCCTAAATGTATTATATTATCATTTACTATTTTTATCCCCATATAAAGAAATAATAAGGTTGAAAATAAAATTATGACTCTACATCTCTTTATTCTCTTTTCTTTTTTTTGGCGTTTTCGTTTTTCTATTCTAGTCTCCACAAACACCACCCTAGTTAATACATAATTTAATCTATTTTTCCAAATCGTTCATTAAAGGGAAAATATCTAAAAGAAGTTACCCCTTTTATAGATTCTACAGGCACACAGCCAAAATATCTACTATCCTTGCTAGCTCCTTCTTCTCTATTATCTCCTAGTACAAATACATATCCTTCAGGAACTTCCCAGTAATTATCATCATATACTTGAGTATAGGAACCTTCTTCTATATAATCTTCTTCTAATAACTCCCCATTTAAATAAACTTGCCCATCAATTATAGCAACAGTATCTCCTCCAACCCCAATTACTCTTTTTATATAATCTTTATTTGAAGCATCTGGAGCTTTTAATACAACTATCTCTCCTCTTTTAGGTCCCGAAAAATATAAAGGTATTTTATTTGCAAATAATCTATCTCTTTCATGTAATGTAGGATACATAGAATTTCCCAATACATAAGTAGTATTAAATACAAAGGTTTTAATTAATACAGCTATAATAATAGCTAATAAGATACTTTTTACCCATTCTAAAACTTCATTTTTTACATCTTTTTTATTGTTCTGTTCCATATTTATCCTCTCCTTAACCAAGAAGTTTATTGATATTATATCATCTTTTGTAACTAAAAAAAAGTGTTATTTCTGCTCAATATTATCTATAACAACACTTAATATCTCTGCCACTAACTTTGCTGTTTCCACAGCTTCTTCCATAGTATTCAAATTGCTTCCCAATTCAATTAAAGCTGAATAATTAGAAAGAAATTGATTATATTTACCCTTAGGTTTTATTAAAATTCCTGTACATAAATCAGGATACATAGCATCAGATACTGCTTTAAAATATTTTACAAAATTTAATACTTCTTCTTTATTTGGTGAATCAGGTCCTATTACAAAATAAAAAGTAGCTACATCTCTTCCATTAATTGTAACTTTAGTTTTAGACGATAATTTTTTCATATTCTTAGTAACTTTAGGATCATTAGAATCATATCCATCTCTATGAACATCTAACAAAATCTTTAAATTATTGTTTTCTTCTAACTTTTTTGTTATAGTACTTAATGATCTAGAGTAAGATTTATTATAAGAAGGTATATCATGATATGTCGTTACATGTTCAACTTTATGCCCTTTTTCTATTAGTGTCTGTGCCATCTTCTCTCCTATAGTAGTTACATTGTACCGTCTGTCAGTTGTATGATGTTGATTCGTTCCTTCTACGTAATAAGATTCTGTACCATGAGTATGATATAAAAGTATATAAGGTTTATCTTTATCAATTTTTAATGGTTTTACATTTATGGGCTTAGGTACATTTTCTATGTCTACATTCCCTTCTGAATCATTTATAATTATGAAATCTTCATATTCCTCTAAGCGATCAATTATTATAAAATCTTCTATTATAGTTGGACTTTCGCCTGCATCATCATCACTAACCTTATCTTTTTCTATATCTAAGTTGTTTTCTTTAAAAGAAATTGCATAAGGAAATTGAGCTTTTAACAATCTATTTATACTATCCTTTATATCTAATCTACTTATTAAATTCTTTTTCCAACTCTCATTTATATTTTGTTTATTCTTATATAAATTAATAATAGAGCTTGTTCTCCCAAATAATGTTATATAAAAACTATCTACTTCTTGAGGTAAATATTGATTAAATACAAGTTCTGACTTATACTCTGCCTTATCTTCTTCATTGCCAATTATATTTATAAATATTGTACCTATGTTAAATACTAATAAACACAGCAAAACTAATATTATATAAGTATTTCTCATGTTATCTTGTTTCATAAAAATCCTCCCTAAAATTATGTGTTCAATACATAGATTATATTCTTAATATATAAAAAATATGATACTTCTTAGGGAAGATCTTATTACCTTATATATCTATTTACATCTTTTAAATCAATTCCATGATGAAGTGCAATATTAAGTCCATTTGCTATTATTATAGACAAATCATCTATAATTAAATCTATTTCTTTAGGTGTAACTACTACATTGGGCATATAAGGTTCTAACACTTCTTTTATAAGATGATACTTTTCTTCTCTTGAAATATCATCCAGTAAAGAATAAAACTCTCCTCCTACAATAGCCTTGTCTTTCATAGAACCTATAATCATATCCATAGTATCACTTATCATCGTTGCTGCATCTACTACAGTAGGTACACCAACAGCTAATACTGGTACTCCTAAATAATCCTTGTTTAAACCTATTCTTCTATTTCCAAGACCACTACCTGGATTTATTCCCGTATCAGTTATTTGAATAGTAGTATTTACTCTTTCCATTTTTCTAGAAGCCAAAGCATCCACTGCTACAACTAAATCTGGTTTAGTTTTTTCTACTATACCCTTTATAATCTCTCCAGTTTCTATACCAGTTAGTCCCATAACTCCTGGAGATAGAGCAGAAACATTAGCTACAGTTTCGTCTTCATCTTTATTATAGTTAACAAAAAATTGCCTTGTTACCATAACTCGATCTATTACCTTAGGACCTAATGAGTCAGGAGTTACTTTCCAATTACCCAATCCAACTATTAAAGTTTTAGTATGTTTATCATTATATCCCATCCCTTTTATTTCTTTAGCTAATAATTGGGAAATTTCATCTCTTAATTCTTGATCTGTGTTTTTTAGCTTGGGTACTTCTATAGTTATATATAATCCTTCGGGCTTACACATAATTTTAGCACCCACATGATTCAATATATTTACCTTAGTTACTGTATAATCCTGTCCTTCCTCTTTTTTTACTTCTACTCCTGGCACTTCTTCATTTTTCTCATCTTTATACAGTTCTCTGTTCTCAATAGCTAAATCTGTCCTAATCTCCATATTTATCTCCTCCTCATATCTTATTAATATTATTTTTCTTCATTTTTGATATTTTATGTATAATAATTTTGTTTATCCTTGCAATTTATTCTTCTTCATGGTAAAATATCTGTTGTTAAGATTAGGGAGGTGAAAGGATTGGCAAATATTAAATCTGCAGAAAAGAGAATCCGCATTACTAAGAAAAAAACAGCTATAAATAAGAGTAGAAAATCTGAAATTAAAACATATATTAAAAAATTTGATACAGCTTTAGAGGAAGGAAATATTAATGAAGCTAAAGAACTGCTTAAAATTATAGATAAAAAACTTAAAAGAGCAGCTCATAAAAATGTAATTCATAAAAATGCTGCTTCTAGAAAATTAAGTAAATTAACAAAGAAATTAAACGAAGCTGAATTAAATAAAGCTGTATAATAAAAACTTCGGAAACACCGAAGTTTTTTAACTTTAAATTTTATAGCATAAATTAGCTATTAGTATTTCTAAAGCTAATCTATCTTCAACAAGACTAAATTTTATATTTCTATCTGCTTGTAAACAAAATTTTAATGCATTTTCCAATTGAGATATGGTAAAATTATTACTCTGTTGAGAAACTTTCTGATATTCATATTTGGATAATTTCATCTTCTCATATGCATCCATATCAGTATAACCCTTAGCTCTTAACACTTTATAATTAAACATATTTCTTATTTGTCTAATTATCATATGTAATATAAATAAAACTGGTTGATTAGACATATACATTTCATTAAACAAGATTATGGCATTCTTACCATCTTTTTGACTTATACTATTTAATATATTAAACACATTCATATCTAATGGTTTTGTCATTATCAAATCTAATATTTTTCTATTAACTCTCTCTTCATCCCTTAAATAATTACATATTTTAATTATTTCATTTTCTAAATCATATAAATTTTTTTCTTGATTGGGATCAAAATATGCAGAATGTGTAATAAAATAATTTATATCTGATTTTGATATACTTTTATTATATTTTTTGAAACTATTTTCTACCCAATTATTTAAATCTTGCCCTCTTAATTTCTTAAATTCAATAACGTCCCCTACTTTTGCAATTTTTTTATACAACGCATTGGACTTCCTTATATTGGTTGTTTTCTCTATAAATATCAAGCATAGATAATCTTCTAATTCATCTAAATAATCAACTAATTCATTTTTATAATCCTCAATATTTTTATCTCCAATTACTACATCCTTATTTGATTTAAACAATGGATGATCCTTTATAACAACAATTTTTTTATCTGACATAAAAGGTAAAGTTTCACAAGCATTTAAAATAGCTTCAAAATTTAAATTTTTACCTTCCATAACCAAATAATTTAAAGGTTCAAAAGCTTCATCTATGCATATCTCTTTAATAGTATTTAATGTATGATCAATTAAATAATGTTCTTCTCCATAAAATAAATAAACTGATTTTAAATCTAATGACTTAGCTTTTCTTATTAATTCTTTATAATTCAATGATTTTCATCTCCTTCTCCAGTATTATATAATATTTAATAAGCATATATGAAATAATAATGTAAAATATATATGGATAAAAGTATTTTACTGCATACATAATATTTAATTTTTCTTTTAAAAAAGAATACACTTGATATTTTTCTTTATTAAATGTTAATGTTATAAGCCCTGATTCATCAGTTCTATATAGTTGAATATTTCTATTGTTATATCGCTTAATTACCTCTTCATGAGGATGCCCAAACATATTGTTTCTACCAACAGATATAAACGCTGCTTCTGGAGAAACTTTATCTAAAAACTCCATAGATGATGATGTCTTACTTCCATGATGCGGCACTTTTAAAAAATATGCTTTAGGGGTCGCATTGTTTATTAACATACGTTCTCCTTTATCCTCTATATCACCTGTAAATAAAATATTTTTATCATAGTAATTTAGCATTAAAATTAAGGACAAATCATTTTCACTGCTAGTTTCAGAAGTCTTTAATAATTGTTCGTGAGGACCAAGCACTATCATATCAGTATTATCATCCAATTTTAATTTATGACCTCTTTTTAACAATATAATAGGAATATTTTTTTCTTTAGCTTTATTATTAATTTCTTCATATAAATCATTATCCAATCTTTCATGACCAATATATATTTTTTCTATTTTCATATTATCCATTAAATAAGGTAAACTTTTGCAATGATCTATATCATAATGAGTAATGAAAACACCCTTTAACTTAAATATACCCTCTTTTTCTAAATATGGGAAAAGAATATTCTCACCTACATCAAAATTTCCAAATAAATTTCCTCCTGTATCTATTAAATAGTTTCCTCCTTGGGTTTTTATTAATATGCTATCCCCTTGACCTACATCTATAAATCTTATCTCTATACTTTGATCAAAATACATAGTCAAAAAATTTACTAATATTAAAAATAATAAATAAAATATAATAACCTTACTTATTTTCTTATCTATATTGGATATTTTTATAATACCCATGCCTATAAATAACAAAATATAATAGCATAATATTCCCATTATTGATGGGGATGAAACTTTTAAATCAATATAAGGGAAACACTCAAGAATATCTATAATATAAAATTGAATATCTAACAAAAAATTAATTACTATTCCAATAAAATGAGCTATAGGTTCTATTAAATAAGAAAAAGATAATAAAAATAATCCTAAAATTAAACCTATAGAAAACAAAGGAACTATTAATAAATTAGCTACTATACTAATTATAGGCACCCTATTAAAATAATACGCTTGTACTGGTAACAAACCTATTTGAACAGATAAAATAGATTTCAAAGATTTAATCAATTGATTATCACTTGGATAAAAAATTATTTTTATTTTTGGTGTTAAATACAATATAAAGAATGTAGCAATAAATGATAGTTGAAATCCAATACTAAATGCCCAATAGGGGTTTATTATTAGCATTATAAAAAGTGCAAAAAAAAGTGCATTTATTGATTCATAAGCTTGCCAAAAAACTTTGGATAAAAATAGAATAGTAAACATTATATTAGCCCTTATTACGGAAGGCGGTCCTCCTATAATGTAAGCATACATCCATATTCCACTCAAAGTTATACCTATATTTAATTTTTTATTTATTCCTAAATATCCAAGTAATCCTGTCAATATATTAGTAATCAATCCTATATGTAGTCCTGAAACTGCTAATATGTGAGCCAAACCTAAATGCCTAAATTTCTCTATATTATCCTCAGTCAAATAAGAACTCTTTCCTAATATAACTGCTTTCATCAAAGAACTATTTCTTTCCGTTAAATATGAATCAAATATTCCTTCTACACTTTCTATAAATTTATATTTCATTCTATCGATAAAATTTAAATTTCCTTTATCTACATGAATAATTGAATAATCTTTAATTGTAGTATTTGTATATATTCCTTCTGTAAGCAATTTTAATCTATGATTATATAACTTGGGATTTGTATTAGGTAAAGGTTCCCTTAGTACACCTTTAAATAATAATTCCTCTCCAATAGATAATGTTTTCTCTCCTAGTATTTTTAATTGAATTTTTTCTGAAACTTTTTTATTATTTCCATCATGACATATATTAGTAGCTTTAACTATATATCTGCTTTCATTTTCTTCTATAATTTTAATCTCGTCAACTATTCCAGTTATTTCTACTAATGCATCCTTATACTCAAGCAATTGACTATCTATAGTTTTAAAATTAGTCAATATTATTCCCAATAGAAAAATAGAAAAAAATAAATTTAATGATTTAAATTTACCTTTCTCATTCTCTATAAAATTAATAAATAAAGATATAAATAGTAAAATCAATAAAAATATAGTATTTATATCTATATAATAAGAAAATATTATTCCCAATAATAAGAAAAAACTTAAATATAAAAAAGGACTTTTCATATTAATACACCTTTATTATCCTTTATTTATTTTACTTAAAGATCTTATTAGAAGTACAATACCTAATAATATAAATATAATACCTAATAAACGTATAATCATTTTAGCCTCCTTTATATCACTAATATACCTACAAAGTAATTATAACATAATATAGAAATAAGTTTAATAAATTCTAATAATAATAAAAAACTATTGATTTTATTTTAAAAATGTTAAAATAGTATTAACGGTTAAAAAGGGTAGGTGGTGTACTATGACGGAAAAAATATATTTGGAAAATCCATATTTACGTCAAATTGATGCACGAATTGTAGAAAAAAAATACTTAAATAACAAGTATTACATAAAAACTAATAGAACCATATTTTATCCTAATTTAGCAGGAGGACAACCTGGCGATAAAGGTACTATTAATGGGATTGAGGTATTGGACACTTATGAAGAAGGAAATGATATAATCCATGTAGTTAAGGATAATATACATAGTGATAAAGTGCAATTATCTATAGATTGGGAAAACAGATTTGATTATATACAACAACATTCTGGACAACATCTATTATCAGCGGCATTTTATAAGTTATATAATGGAGAAACAGTAGGATTTTATATAGGTAAAGAATATGTATATATAGATGTAAATATACCCAATATCAATAAAATCCATATAGAAAAAATAGAGGAATTTGCTAACAAAATAATATTTTCTAACTTTCAAATAAAATCATATATTGTTGAAAAAAAAGATATGGAAAAAATTCCTGTAAGAAAAGAACCTATTGTTAATTCTAATATTCGTATAGTTGAAATAGATGGTATTGATTTTTCACCTTGCTGTGGAACCCATGTTAGAAATACTGGAGAAATAGGAATAATAAAAATTCGAAAGGTTGAAAATTATAAGGGAAACATTCGAGTAGAATTTGTATGCGGTAATAGAGCATTGATAGATTACTCTTGGAAAAGTAATTATATTAGAAATATAAGCAATCTATTGTCTACTAAAGATAAAAATGTATACGATAGAGTAAAAAAATTATATTCTCAAAAAGAAGTTTTAGAAAAAGAAAATAGAGCACTTAGAGAAGAACTATATAAATATAAAGCACAAGAATTGCTTAAAAAAGCTCGTTTAATAAAAGGCGTAAACTTTATATGTCATAAATTTGAAAATATAGAACCAAAGGAAATAAATAGTATAGTATTCCATATAAATACATTAAAAAACAATATATTGATACTTGGACTAAATAATAAAAACAATGCAAATTATATAATTAGTCGTAGTTCCAATATAAATGTCAATATGAAAAATATTCATAATGAAATAGCACAAAATATAAATATAAAAGGAGGAGGAAGTCCTCAAACAGTTCAAGGAACTTGTAATCAAGAAGAACTTGATTCTGTACTTGAAAAATTTTATGAAAAAATAATAAATTTATTATAAAATTTATTATCCTAAAGTATGAGAAAGATTTTTACTTATAAACCTTTGAATCTTTCCCATACTATTAAAATAACATTTTTTAAATATAAACTGTGAATATTTCTTTTAATACATTATCTTTAACTTTATTTATTCCTTCAAAATCTATAGCTAAACTATAGCATTTCTCTAATATCTCGTGATTTTTTTTAGCAGTTAAAAGTTTTGAAATGGCTTTTCCAATCAATAAATCGTATGTTTTATAATCTTTTTCATCTTTTACACTTTCATCAAAATATTGACTTAAATCTATTTTATTATGAGAAATTTCTTTACATTGACTATTTGAAGTTACAAACACATCTATATCCTTAATAAATACCGATTCAATTTTATCAGGAATAGTAGCATCATGGTATATCTCCATAGAGTACCCTCTGACTACAGCTTCTTCCATAATTCTACTTAGCATTGTGGATTTTCCTGTACCTATTTCTCCTTCTATATAATAAATATTTGAAACTCCTTTTAATATTGTCGAAGTATAATCTATGAAACCGTCTGGCGTATTAGCATTAGAAAACATATGCCTTTTTTTAAAAAATGTAAAATCCATATTTGCTTCTCTAGAAAAAATTTCATCTATTAATGTTTTAGTTAATTTGTTTACCTTTTTAAAATCTACTCCTATTTTGTTGGTCTCCTCTATTTCTTTATAAATACATTTTGCTGCTTTAAAATAACTAAATGCTTTTCTATAAGCAATTTTATTATTTAACTTTGCATCTATAATTTGTTGTTCATTTTCTTTCAATTTATCTGAATCTATAAAAATACCTAAGTTTATTAATTTATCTTTTAAGCCTGGATACACAGGGTCTATTACATGGGGAAATGTCCCATCTACTATGGCTACTTTAAATTCATCAATAACTATACCATCTACAGAATTAGGATCTGATGGACAATGATGATACTCTACCGTATAACCTTCTTTTAAAGCTTGCTTACCTATTTCTTTCATAAGAGATGATTTACCTCCACCAGGCATACCTTTTAATATATATAACATATTTCTGTTATTACCAATTATATTATTATGAAAAGAGTAAAAGCCCTCTGCAGTATTACCTCCTGGAAACATTCTACGAACTTTTGTCATATGAAACCTCCTAAATAAACATATATTATTAATTTATTCCTTTAGTTTTATTATGTGCATAAAATAGAATTCTTTGCACTATAATAATTATAATAATATTAGCAAATTGAAATAAATGATACTAACGCTCATATACAATTATATTATAATAAATTCCACATTTGGTAAACTTTCCTGCAATTTTAATGCAAAATTTGATTCTTTAGAATTATTTTCTTTGGGAGTAGTTCCTAGAATCATATGAGTAATGTTGTTATCTTTAGCAAAATTAATTATTGCTTGTATCACATCCTTTGATCTAAGCACAGTTAAATCAGCTCCTGCTTTTTTTGATACTCTAAATAAATATTCTAAAGCTTCTCCATCATCTACATTATTTAAAAACTTATCCTTTTCATTTACTACATGTATCACATATAATTTACCTTTTGTTGCTTCAGCTAATTTATAACCATTTAAAATAAGCCTTTCGCAAGTCTTTTGCTGAGTCACACATACCATTATATTAGTCTTATTCATATGAAAACCCCCTTTTAAAGAGTAACACCTATTTTATTATATCATGAAATATAAAAAATCATTAAGCTTTATTTTTTTATATGTTTTTTTATAATTATTTAAAAGAAAATAGGATAGGAACCCTATCCTATTCTTCATCTATCAATTGTTTTTCTCCAATTTCTATCAATCTTCTAGTCATTAAACCTCCAACAGGACCAGCAGCAAATATATTAGTAGCTGAACTAATATTATCTTTATTCGTAAAATCTTCAGATATACCCAATTCCTGTGCAATTTCTAATTTCATTTCTTTTAATGCTTTTATAGCATTAGGGTCTATTCTACTCATATAATCACCTCAAATAATATAATTAAAATTGTTTCTATATTATTTTATCTAATATCTATAATTAAAATACACGGCAATTTTAGGAGAAAACAAAAAATATAAAA
Organism: Caproiciproducens sp. MSJ-32; assembly: GCF_018918055.1. Lineage (GTDB taxonomy): Bacteria > Bacillota > Clostridia > Clostridiales > Clostridiaceae > Clostridium. The sequence continues at coordinate 67,839 of NZ_JAHLPS010000073.1, read as the reverse complement.
AACAAAAAAAGCAGCATAAGCTGCTTATATACTATGGCGGGAGTATGTGGGAATCGAACCCACCCAGGACGCTCCTAACGCCCCGTACTGGTTTTGAAGACCAGAGGGCACACCAGCACCCATCTACTCCCATATAAAAAATGCTATAATATTTAAACACTACTACATTATAGCATTTTTTATTTCCATGTCAAGTCTTGTCAATAATGTTAGTTTTGATAGAATTTTCTTACTTTTTGCTACCATTAATAAATCAATTTAATCCTCATCTTTTAATTCCCTATTAAGATTATCTTTTTTATTTTCAAAATAATACCCAGCTCCCCACTTGGTATGAATATACTTAGTATCGGCTGGATCCTTTTCTATTTTTTCTCTAAGTCTTCTAATGTGTACGTCTACAGTCCTTAGATCTCCAAAATATTCACACCCCCAAATATTTTCCAATAGTTCTTCTCTTGTAAATACTTTACCAGGATTAGACACAAGTATATAAAACAAATCAAACTCTTTGCCTGTTAAAATTATATCTTCTCCATTTACAGTTAATTTCCTACCTAAAGCATTTATGACAAAATCATCTATCTTAATACTTTGATTATCAACTTGAGGAATTACCACATTTACCCTTCTTAATATTGCCTTAATTCTTGCTTTTAATTCCAATATATTAAATGGCTTGGTAACATAATCGTCTGCACCGTATTCTAAAGCTAATATCTTAGATATATCTTCCTTTTTTTCTGTTAACACTATTATTGGTACTTGAGATTGTTTCCTGATAGTTTGGCATAAATTTAATCCATTCCCATCAGGTAATAATATTTCCAAAATTATTAATTCATAATCTCTCCTTTTTACTTTTTCTATTGCTTTTTTTATTGTAAAGGCAGAATCTACTTGATAATTATCTTTTTCTAAACTATATTTTAAAGCTTTTATAAGAGACTTATCCCTGTCAACAACCATTATTTTCATGCCCATGAATATCACTCCAAAATTAGGAATTTATAATTCTAGAAAAAAATCTTCTGTTCCCTTCCCTTTTTGTTATCTTTATCTGGTCAAAATATTCTAGAAGACTTAAAGCAACTTTTCTATTCGTATTTAATTCATCCCTATATTCTGCAACAGTAATAGAACCATTTTTTTCTATATGTTTTTTTAATATTTTTAAAGCTTCAGCATAAGCAAATTTATGCACCAATATTTCTTCATTTAATTTAACAATTTCCCCTTCATTTATAAGAGAATTTAAAACCTGCTCTATTTCCTCTTTTTCTCCCTGAATTTTCTCATACAATTCTTCTCGCTTAGGAGGTAAAAATTTATTCATTACATAATTTTCTATTATTTCTTCTTTTATCTTTAACTGAGAAGGACTGTATTCTATTTTAAATCCTTTTATGCATATATTTTCTTTATGTTGCTCTATATAGCCCTTCTCTATCAACAAATCAATAAATCTATCTCCTATTTTTGGTTTTACATTATTTAAAAACTTACTTCTTATTTCCTCTTTAGGCATACCTATCCTAAGAGGGTGCTTTTTATGAAACTCTCTAAGCTCTTCTATTATATTATCTTTTAATTGATTGAAATATTGTATATGAATAAAATGCAAATCTTTAGTTAAACTAAATTGTATAATTTTATTTTCTTGAATTAACTTTTCTATTTCTTCTTTTATTTTATTTTCTAACATAGCAGTATAAATTGATATTTCTTTTAAAGTAGGAAAAGAAGAGCTTTTATCTAGTATTATTTTTTCTATAATATCTACAGGTTCCCCTTCTTCCTTTATTCTTAATTCTTCCAATACCTTCTCATCAAATCTCTTCTTTTTATTCGGATTAGGTTCTAATACTTGCCCTCCTCCAATAGTAAACATTGGAGAGTAAAATCTTAATATAAATCTATCTCCTCTTTTGGCTACTATTTCCTCTTCCAGTATTAATTGAGCATAAGTCTCTTCACCTGGATTTAATATATCTCTATCCAATAAAACAATTCTACACAAAACTTCTCTAGCTCCTATATAAAGACGAAGACGAGTTCTATTTTCTATTGAACGATCTATTCCTTCAATCAATTTAACTTTAACATCTAATAAAGAAGTTTCTTTCATCGAATTTATAGGAGCTACTACATCTCCTCTACTTATCTGCTCCTTTTTAAGTCCTGCAATGTTAATAGCTACTCTCTGCCCTGCATAAGCTACATCGGTATCCTCATCATGAACCTGCATAGAACGTATCCTACCAATTCTATTTCCTGGGAAAACTTGAATTTCTTCTCCAATATGAAATTTACCTGAAAGTAAAGTACCTGTTACTATAGTCCCAAAACCTGGTATAGAAAATACCCTATCTACAGGAAGTCTAGGCATATCATTCACTTCTCTGTCTTCTAATTCTAATGCCAATTTATCTATTAACGCCTTAACATCCTCTAAACCAATACCTTTAGTAGAAGATACTGGTATAATAGGTGCTCCTTCTAAAAAAGTACCTTTTAGTTCATCTTTTATATCATCTTTAACTAATTCTAACCATTCTTCTTCTACTAAATCTGATTTTGTAATTACTACAAATCCCTTTTCTACTCCAATAAGATCTAGTATTGCTAAATGTTCACTAGTTTGTGGCATAACTCCTTCATCAGCTGCCACCACCAATAAAACTATATCAATTCCTACAACTCCAGCGAGCATGTTTTTTATAAACTTTTCATGCCCAGGTACGTCTATTATGCCTGCTCTTTTACCACTGGGCAAATCAAAATAAGTAAATCCTAAATCTATAGAAATTCCTCTCTTTTGCTCTTCTTTTAATCTGTCGGTATTTCTACCAGTTAGAGCTCTTATTAAAGTAGTCTTCCCATGATCAATATGCCCAGCTGTTCCAATTATAACATGTTTCATCTACCCAACTCCTCCTAGTTCCTTTAAAGCATCATATATGCCATCAACCACTATGAAAAACTCTTCTTCTTTTACTGTTCTTAAATCAATGAATATTGTATCTTTATATACTCTAGTTATTATAGGAACTTGTAATTCCCTTAAATACTTTTCAAATTTAGTTATATTTGAATTTTTAAATTTTAAACTAATACATTTTGTAGGAATTCTTTCTAATGGTAAAGACCCTCCACCTACTTCAGAATAACTGTTCACTATATCTATTATTAAATCATCATGTTTAATTTTTGCTTTAAGTAAATTATACAGCATATTTGCTTTATTTTCTAATTCATCCATTCCCATGGTTAACATATTCAAAGTAGGTATCTTCTCGATAACATTTTCTTCATCTAAATAAAGTCTCAAGGTAGCTTCTAAGGCAGATATTGTAAATTTATCTACTCTAAATGCTCTTGTTAGTGGGTTCTTTTTCATGGCTTCAATATATTTCTTTTTACCTATAATAATCCCTGCTTGAGGTCCTCCCAATAATTTATCTCCACTAAATGTAACTACATCCACTCCACTTTTTATAGAATCTTGTACAGTAGGTTCATGTTCCAATCCATACTTTGATAAATCAATTAACACACCACTGCCTAAATCTTCTATTAAAGGTATATTATATTTTTGTTTTAATTTATATAATTCTTCTGCCGATACAGAAGAGGTAAAACCTAATATTCTATAGTTACTTGTGTGTACTTTTAATAATGCTGCAGTTTCTTCATTAATAGCATTTTCATAGTCCCAAAGATGAGTCTTATTGGTCGTTCCTACTGATACCAAAATAGCTCCACTTTGTTCCATTACATCAGGAATTCTAAAAGAACCTCCTATTTCTATTAACTCACCTCTAGATACTATAACCTCTTTATTCTTAGCTAAAGTACTTAACACTAACAATACTGCAGCAGCATTATTATTAACAACCATAGCTGCTTCTCCACCTGTAATCTCTATTAATATATCCTCTAAATGGCTATATCTAGAACCTCTAGTTCCTTTTTCTAAATCATATTCTAAATTTGAATAATTAGTTGCAATTTCAACTACATTATCCATAACATCTTTATGAATTAAAGAACGGCCAATATTGGTATGAATTACCACTCCAGTCCCATTTATCACTCTTTTCAATCTATAGGAATTTTTCCTATTAGCCCTTGTTTTAATTAGTTTAGGTAATAGTTTTATCCTCTCTTTTATATTATCTTCATCTAATACTTTATTTTTTATATCCTCCCTTATTAAATCTATTTCTTCTCTTATTGAATCTACTACTAACTTTCTTGGCATAAGATCTAATAATTTGTTAATATCTTCATTTTCTAATAGATCATCAACTTTTGGAATTAATCTATATAAATTTTTATTTCCTTTCATATAACCCTTCTCCTTATATTTTATTCTACAATTAAGTATTTTTCTTCTTTTTTAACCACTTCTCCAATTATACTATAAGATATGGGATTGTTTGCTAAAGCTTTGAACAGTTGATCTACTTCTTTTTGAGGAACAGATATTAATAACCCTCCAGATGTTTGAGGATCAAATAATACATCTTCCATTTCTTCAGGAATTTGATTGTTAAATTTCACATTATCTCCAATATATCCTCTATTGTTATAGGCTCCTTGAGGCACCAATCCCATTCGTGCATATTCCAATGTATTGGAAATTAAAGGAATTTCTTTGTAGTAAATTTTAATAGTCACTTCGCTACTTTCAGCCATTTCTAGAGCATGGCCAAGTAACCCAAATCCAGTAATGTCTGTTACACTATTAACCTTTACCTTTTCTAATGCTTCTTTACCAAACTTATTTAATGTTGACATTACTTTTACAGCTTCATCATAAGAAGTTTTATCTGCTATACCACCTTTTATAGCAGTATTAATAATACCTAAACCTAAAGGCTTAGTTATAACCAACACATCTCCGGGTTTAGCATTACTATTTGTCAATACCTTATCAGGATGAACAAATCCAGCTACTGATAATCCATACTTAGGCTCATCATCTTCAACTGTATGTCCTCCTACTAATATAGCACCTGCTTCTTTTACTTTATCGTAACCCCCTTTTAGTATCTCTACTAAAACACTAGGATCCAAGCAATTAGGAAAACATACTATATTCATAGCTAGTTTTGGTTCTCCTCCCATAGCATATACATCGCTTAAGGAATTAGCAGCAGCTATTTGCCCAAATACATACGGGTCATCCACTACAGGAGTAAAAAAATCTAAAGTTTGAATTAATGCTAAGTTTTCATTTATCTTATAAACTGCTGCATCATCAGAAGTATCCAAACCTACTATTAAATTTTCATCATAATTTTTTGGTAAATGACACAAAACTTGTGCCAAAATATCGGGACCGATTTTAGCAGCTCAGCCAGATGTTTTTGTTAATTCTGTTAATCTAATTGTCATTTCATTCACTCCTTTATCTTGTAGTAATTAATTCCTTTATACTTTCAAACTTCTTTTCTCCTATGCCAGATACATTTTTTATATCTTCAATATTTTTAAATTGATTTTGCTCTCTATATTCTAATATTCTTCCTGCTAATACTTCCCCTATACCTGGTAGAGACATTAGCTCTTCCTTAGTACACATATTTATATTGATTTTACCACTACTATTATCATATTGCATATCTACAAAATTCTCAACAGGGTTTATATCTTCACCTACTTTTGGTATATATATTTTTTCTTCATCTTCTAATTTCTTCGCCAAATTTATTCTATCCAAATCTGCTTCTTTTTTTAATCCTCCTGCTAAATTTACTGCATCAATTACTCTAGAATCACGAGGTAATTCTACCAAACCTGGATTATATACCTCACCACTTATATGCACCATGATAATTTCTCCATTTTCAACGTCATCTTCCAATTGTTCTTCCAATTCCGTAATTAATTCCTCAGGATCTACTTTCTCTTTATTCTCTTCATCAATTTTCTTCCCTATCAAAGAATCATTTTTCTTTAAAAAATTAAAAAGAGATATTAAAACAATAATTAATATCAATAATATTATAACTATTTGTTCTTTTTTTGTAAAATAATCCATATTTTCACCTCTCCTAAATCCCTCTACTTATAATTTAAACTTATAAAATCATCCAATCACTAATTTAAATATTCGACTTTATATTTAATTTCCCTTTTTTATTCATGGTTTTTTTTAATTTATATTCAAAAAAATATTTATTTTTGATATACTTGATTATATATAAAAGGAGGGAGGAACATTTGAAAAAGTTTTTTTATTTTATATTGCTTTTTTTAATATTTACATATAATATATCCTATGCTGAAGAATTAAATCTTTCAGGAGAAGGCGCTATACTCATAGATATGGATACAGAACAAATTTTATATTCTAAAAATCCTCATATGAAACTACATCCTGCTAGTACTACTAAAATAATGACAGGCATACTTGCCATAGAAAATGGGAACATGGATGATTATGTTACTATAGATGATGAAATTGTAAAACTTACTGATGGTAGTCACATTGCTTTAGAGCCTGGAGAACGAGTAAAATTTGAAGATTTAGTAAATGCCCTTTTAATTGAATCAGCTAATGATGCAGTTTTAGCCTTAGCAAAACATGTTTCTGGTAGCATTAATGAATTTGTAAAACTTATGAATAAAAAAGCTAAAGAAATAGGAACTCTTAATACTAATTTCGTTAATCCTAATGGTTTAACCGCCGAAAACCATATTACTACTCCTTATGATTTAAGTTTAATTGCTAAGTATGCCATGGAAAATGAAATATTTAGGGAAATAGTTAAAAATTATACTTACATCATACCTGTAACTAATAAAAAAAATGAAGAACGATATTTAAAATCAGCTAATAAACTATTATATAGTACACAGAAAATTGATGTTGATGGGAAAATTGTTCCAATAAAATATGAGGGAATTACTGGTATAAAAACTGGATATACAATAGCAGCACAAAATTGTCTAGTAGCTTCAGCAGAAAGAGGAAATCAAAGATTAATTGCAGTTGTATTAAAAGCAAATGGGCGAGAAGTTTACTCAGATATCCATAAATTATTCAATTATGGATTTAATAACTATGAAAAAGTTCATATTGCACATAAAGGTCAATTTATAAAAAATATCGAAGTATCTAATGGAACTAATCCAGTTGTAGCAGGCATCTTAAAAGAAGATTTAACTGCCTCAATACCTAAAGGAAATATGAATACAATAGAGAAAAAAATATATCTTAATGATGTAATTGAAGCACCATTAATAAATGGACAAACTTTAGGCAAAGTAGAATATTATTTAAATGATCAATTTTTAGGAGAAGTAGATATAATATCCACATTAAATATTGAAAAAATTCCTCCATTAACTTTAATACAAAAAATTATAAACAAATGGTATATTATCGTAATTGGGATATTAAGTATAATCCAAATTTCATCCTTTAGAAGAAAACGGTTGAGAAAAAAAAGAGAAATTCTGTATACAGAGTGCATTAAACCTTGCCTATATAGGCAAGGTTTAATGCACTCTGTATTTTATATCTCTACTTATAATACTGCAATTACTTCTATTTCAATATTTCCATCCTTTGGTAATCTTGAAACTTCTATACAAGAACGAGCTGGTTTATGTTCGTTAAAATATTCTTCATAGGCTTCATTGATAGATGAAAACATATCCATGTCCACTATATAAATATTTACTTTAACTACATTTTTTAAAGTTGCTCCTACTTCTTTTAATATAGCTTCTACATTTTTTAAACATTGTCTTGTTTCTTCTTTAATATCATCTTTTAATAATTCACCTGTTTCTGGAACTATTGGAAGTTGCCCAGATGTAAATATGAGATTACCAGCCTTTATTCCTTGAGAATAAGGACCCACAGCTCCTGGTGCCTTATTGGTATTTATTGGTACTATATTCATGATGTTATTCATCCTCCCTTTAAATTTATATAAATTTAAAATAAATTATCTAATCCAATTCTATTTCTTCACCATCTGCCCACAGTTTTTCTAAATTATAATATTCCCTATCTTCTTTGTGAAATACATGTACTACTATATCTCCAAAATCTAATAAAATCCATCTCCCAGTTTGATATCCTTCTTTACCTAATAGAGAATATCCTGAAGTTCCCATTTTTTCTTCAACTTCATCTGCTATAGCAACTGTTTGAATTGTAGAATTTCCACTGGCAATAATAAAATAATCCGCCATAGGTGTTATTTTTTTTAAATTCAGTACTTTAACATTAAATCCTTTTTTATCATAACAAGCTTTTGTTATGATAGATACTCTTTTATCAATATCTTTCACTTAATTACCTCCTGATAATTGAAAATTACTACTTATTTCTCTATATTTTCAACAGATTTATCCTCAATAAACATTGTTTTTACTAATTTAATACATTCCTCTTTATCCACAATAAAATAGGATGTATTACCTATATACTCTCCTTCTCCTGGTAATGTAGCCATACTAACCTTATCAGGACTAAAGTTTTTAGCATTCATAGCAAATTTCATCATCACATCAAATGGTATATTAGTATCTACATAATCGTAATAAGCTTTTATCATTTGAGGAATATTTGCAATATTCCCAGGTCTTAAAGTTTTTTCTAAAACTGCTTCAATAAATTGTTGTTGAGCTTTTATCCTTCCTAAATCTTGATCTTTATATCCTTTTCTAAATCTTAAAAATTGAAGAGCTTTATCCCCATCTAATGTCTGATAACCTTGTTCCAAATCTATGTATAGTGGTGGATCTGCAATTGGATCTGTATATTTCATATCCATAGGAACATAAACTTCAACTCCGTCTATCAAATCTACAAACTTCTTTACAATATTATAATCCACTCTAACATAGTATTCTAAATCTATACCTAATAAATCCTTAACAGCTTTTACAGATAGTTCAGGTCCTCCGTAAACATGAGCATGATTTATCTTTTCCTCATTCTTTCTACCACGAATATGAGTTTTGGTATCTCTAGGAATTGATAATAAATGTACTTCTCCCGTAGATTTGTTAGCTTTACATAATATCATTGTATCAGTTCTAACATTAGTAGCATTTTTTACATCTTTTGAATCTACTCCTAGCATTAAAAAAGTTATATCATCTTTATCATGCATTAGTCTATCAATAAAACTTTCGTTACATATTTCTTCATCTTCTTCACTTTGAGCTTTTATAACTGTTTTATATATAAATCCACTCCATATTAAAGAAAAAACAATAAAAGAAACAAAAAAAGTTTTAAAAAAAGTTTTTTTCATCCATAATCACTCCAAATCTTTTAGTATTATCAACTGATTCCTCGCTTTTATTGTATCTAAATGAATTAATTTCCCTTTTGAAATAACAAATACTATAGTTCTGTCTACCGCATACAATAAACATTTATCTATGTCTTCATAAGCTAATTGCCTAATTGTGTCTACTCCCTCAAACTTTCTTCCTGGTTCTATAATATCTGCTATATAAACTATCTTTTCTAATAAAGACATATTTTCACGTCCAGTTGTATGATATCGAATAGCATTTAAAACATTTTTATTAGTCACCTTATATTCTTTAATAGCTATTTTTTCACCTAATGGTCCATGAATTAATTCTGGATTATGTTGCATAACATTGTCTAAAATTATATCAAACTCTTTTGCAATTTTCAACAAATTTATTTTATCTTTTAGTTTTCCACAATCGTGTAAAAAACCCGCTAATTCAGCTTCTCCCTCAGGATAACCATAAAGTTTAGCTAATTCCATGCTAGTATTCATAACACCAATGGAGTGATTATATCTTACTTCACCTATATCTTTTTTTAATTTTTCATGCATCCATTGTTCTATCATAAAAGCCTCCTATTAAATATACAATTTATGTTTTTGTATATACATCTCTACTATTTCCGGTACTAAATATTTAATTGACAATCCCTTGCTTACTCGATTTCTAATATCTGTTGAAGATATCTCTATTAACGGCATATCAAGTATATATATAGAATGTCCGTACTTTACATTTAAACTATTTACTTTGTCCATTAAAGTTTTTCTATCTGAATAAGGTCTAGGCGCTACTATAAATTTACACATTCTCAATAATTTATTATAATCTTTCCAAGTATGAATCTCTTTTATGGAATCTTCTCCTAATATAAAGTAATAATCTATGTTTTTATTTATCTCTTTTAATTTTTTTATAGTATCTACTGTATAATTTATTTCTTCTTCTTTTTTAATTTCTAATGTTGATAGTACAAAATGAGGGTTGGAGTTTATTGCTAATAATGTCATATTATATCTATGAATTATAGGTGAAACTATTCCTTTTTCCTTATGAGGAGGATTCCCTGAAGGCATAAATATAATTTCTTCTAATTTAAAATTGACTCTAGAATATTCTGCTAACATCAAATGTCCATTATGAATAGGATCAAAAGTTCCTCCAATAATTCCTACTTTTCTTTTCAATCTATCTCCTCCACTTATATTTGCTTTAATAAATAAACTTCAGAAAAACTTCTGAAGTTTAGACTATTTATAAAGGCAATTGAATTTTTTTATTATCTTTAGATTCTCTATAAAGTATAAATTTATTCCCTATGCTTTGAACAAACTCAGCTTTAGTACTTTCTGCTAATTCTAGTGCAACTTCTTTAGCATCTAAAAGACTATTATTCAATACCTTTATCTTTATTAATTCTCTAGCCTCTAATGATTCATCAACTTGTTTTATAAAGTTTTCTGTAATACCATTTTTCCCCACTTGAAAAATGGGTTCTATGCCATTTGCTAGCCCTTTCAAATAACTTCTCTGTTTCCCTGTTAACAATCAATACACTCCTTTTTCGTTTTGAACTTCTATTTCTTTTCTAGATTTTCTTCTATGAACTTCATACTCCTTATTTCCCTTTTTCCAGCCAGTTCTAGACTTCTCCTCAGGTCTATAATGTTTGTTTATTACTACTTCATTTTTCGCTAAGCAGTAATAAGTAGGATGATTTTCTTTACAATTACCACAATTATAACAATTCATTGTATAATCAAAACCTCCATTAATCAAAAAATTCAAATTCATATCCACAAATAAATACTGTATCGTTATCTTCAATACCTAATTTTTTTAATTCCTCCACTACTCCTTTTTGTTTTAACGCATTTTGAAAATATCTTAATGAATCCAAATCATCAAAATTGGTAGAATTAATAAGTTTTTCTATATAAGATCCTTCAACAATATACCTTCCATTTTCTTTTTTTACTATTATAGTTTTTTCTGGCTCTTTCAAAGTAATTTCCATTTCTTCATCAAAAGTTTCATATTCAGGTTTTGTATTTAAAAGAGTATTCCATATAGCAAATTTAAGTTCATCGACTCCTTTCATAGTAGCTGCAGAAATAGGATATATTTCATATCCCATTGGCTTTAATTCTTCTTCTATTTTTTCTAGCCATTCTTCAGCCTCTGGAAGATCCATTTTATTAGCTGCAATTATTTGAGGTTTATTAGACAATTTAGGATTATACTTAACTAACTCTTCATTTATTTTATAAAAATCATCTATCGGATTTCTTCCTTCCATACCTGAGGCATCTAATACATGAACAAGTACCCTAGTCCTTTCAACATGTCTTAAAAAATCATGCCCCAAACCTGCTCCTTCATGAGCACCTTCTATTAGCCCTGGAATATCTGCTATTACAAAAGATTTGCCTTCATCTATTTGTACTACTCCTAAATTAGGCTTTAATGTTGTGAAATGATAATTTGCAATTTTAGGTTTAGCTGCCGATAAAATAGAAAGTAATGTGGATTTTCCTACATTAGGAAAACCTACCAGACCTACATCCGCTAATAACTTTAATTCTAATATAACAGTTATCTCTTCTCCTTCTGTACCTGTTTCAGCAAATTTAGGAGCTTGCCTAGTAGATGTTGCAAATTTAGCATTTCCTCTGCCTCCTTTGCCACCTTTAGCAATAGTATATACTTGACCATGTTCTTTCATATCTATTATTACCTTCCCAGAATCTGCATCTTTAACTAATGTTCCTACTGGTACCTTTAAGATTAAATCCTGACCTTTCTTCCCATATTGCTTTTTAGTTTTACCTCTTTCACCATCTTCAGCTTTATAGAAACGCTTATATCTAAAATCCATTAATGTCCTTATTCCTTCATCAGCTTGCAATATTATGCTACCGCCATCTCCTCCGTCTCCTCCAAAAGGACCACCTGCTGGCTCATATTTTTCTCTTCTAAATGCTACTGCACCATCTCCACCTTTACCTGCTTTTAATTTAATTTTTGCAACATCTATAAACATATTATCATCCTCTATTTTTCTTTATACTGTCAATAATTTTATTATATCAAGTTATCAATTAGTGTCAATAATTTTAATTATTTTATTCTCAATTCAATAAATACTTTTTATTAAAATAAAAAAGCCTACCGTGTAGGTAAGCTATAAAAATATATTAACTCTTAAGCAGGATAAACACTAACTTGTTTCTTATCCTTTCCTTTTCTTTCAAATTTAACTATACCATCTACTTTAGCAAATAGAGTATCATCGCCACCTCTACCTACATTGTTACCGGGATGAATTTTAGTTCCTCTTTGTCTTACAAGGATATTCCCAGCTAACACATATTGACCGTCTCCTCTTTTAACACCTAATCTTTTAGCTCTACTATCTCTACCATTTCTGGAACTTCCTACTCCTTTTTTAGTAGCAAACAACTGTAAATTAAGCTTTAACATTCTCTACACCTCCCATATTTAAGAGTAACATATTTAGGATAATTTTCCACAATGGACTTTATTCCTAATTCTAAAGTCTTCAAAACTGTTTCAACTTTAATTTTAGTATCTTTGTCTAATTCACTTGGAATAATAACATCTAAAAAACCCTTTTTTTCATTTATAGAATAATCTATTCTTTCCTCTGATATTCCGCACACTTCTACTAAAGAATTTAAGGTATTCTGAGCTAATACTGAAACAGCAGAACACACTATATCTTGACCTTTTACATCATAACCTGAATGCCCAGATATAGTATATCTGATAATATTATCTTCACTGTCTACGTATATTTTTACCTCTATCATAGAATTAACCCACTATTTTTTCAATTTTTACTTTTGTATAAGGTTGACGATGTCCTTGTTTTTTCTTGTAGTTTTTCTTAGGTTTGTATTTAAATACTATAATCTTCTTGCCTTTACCTTGTTTTAATATAGTTCCTTCTACTTTTGCATTTTCTATATAAGGTTTACCAACTACAAGTCCATCTTCCTTTGATATAAGAAGAACTTTTGAAAAATCAATTTTATCTCCTTCTTTAGAATCAATCTTCTCAACAAAAATTGTATCTCCTTCTCGAACTTTGTATTGTTTACCACCAGTTTCAATTACAGCATACATTATTAATTGCACCTCCTCTAACCAGTCTCGCCAGTATTAGGTGACTATGCTTTAAAAACCCATACTGAGCGGCCACCTACAAACAAAAATTTTAGCAGATTGAACTCCTTTTGTCAATAGCACTTTCTAAAATTTTACCTTTACCATAGCAATAAGGACATATTTTGATAAAGTTATAACCAAGACTATTTCTTACTTTATGTCTTGTCATTTCAACTAATCCCAATTTAGTCATCCCAACTATATTAGTTTTATTCCTATCAAAACTTAAATATTTTTCCAGTTCAGCTACTACCGCATTTACATCCTGGTTATTTTTCATATCTATAAAATCTATTATAATAATTCCTCCAATATCCCTCAATCTTATTTGCCTAGCTATTTCCTCTGCAGCTTCCAAATTAGTTTTAACTATCGTGTCCTCTAAACTTTTACTTCCAATATATTTACCTGTATTTACATCAATAGCTGTTAATGCTTCAGTTTCATCAATTACAATATAACCTCCACTTTTTAAAGGTACCTTTCTTTCCAATGCTAAATTTATATCCTTCATAATATATTCTTGCTTTTCTACGGTAAAATCTTCTTGAAAAAAAAGCTTATCCTTTAACTCTGAAGAAATCATATCCTGTAAATCCAATAGCCTATCATATTTTTCTTTATCATTGACTATAATTTTGTGTATTTTATCATTAAAAGCATCTCTTACTATTTTATAACCTAAGTCCACATCTCTATATAGTAACTTAGGACAAGGTAAAAAATTTCTCTCTCTTTCTAATTTACTATATAGATTAATAAGTTTAGTATATTCATCAAATAATTTATCCTTTTCTATACCCTCTGCTTGAGTTCTAAAAATAAATCCAATATCATCTTTTTTAATTTCCATACCTATTTTCAATAATCTTTTAATTTCTTCTTCATCATGTATTTTTCTAGATATATTTATTTTAGAAGAATAAGGAGTCAATACTAAATATCTACCTGGCAAAGTAATATGAGTTGTTACTTTAGGACCTTTGTTTTTACTAGATTCTTTTAAAACTTGTACTATAACTTCCTGCCCTTTTTTAATCACTTTTTCAATTTTTACATAAGAATTTTTATAAATCATATCTTTTGGTAGTGCATCTTTTACATACAAATATGCATTTTTTTTCTCACCTATATCTACAAATGCAGCTTCCATTCCTGGAAGCACATTTATTACTTTTCCCCTATATATATTACCAACGCATTTTTCATTCTTCTTTTTGTCAATATAATATTCTACTAGTCTTCCTTCTTCAATAATTCCAACTTTCTCTTCAAGACCTTTGGAATCTATAAATATATAATTCATAATAATATCTCTCCTACTCAATAAATGGGTAATTTGATTTTCCCATCTTCTTCAATAAATAATGCTAATCTAACAATATCTACTGTATCCCAATCAATATCTAAATTAAGATATTTGTCCATTGATAACATAAAATCCATAGGATTTAAATTTCCTTTATCTCCTGCCTTTAATAGACAATTTAAAACTATACAATTGACATCCTTTTTTATATCGCTATCTATTATATCTTTATCTTTAACTACTACATTCCCTATTAACTTTCTAATATTAAGTTCTTTTTCAATAACTTTATTACCCTTACGTTTTACCTTTTTCATCAATATCTCGTCTTCTTTTAACCAGTTTTTTATCAATTTTTTTAATTCTTCAACCTCTTTTAAATTTTTAGCCTTAAACTCTATTTCGTAAAAACCCCATCTAATAAGCGAAGGCAAGGATTTAGTGTTCTCTATATATTTTACTTCTAAAATTTTAATATCATCTGGAAGTTCCTCATTTACTCTATCCATAAATACATGCTCTGACATTCTTTCCTGTAACTCTATATCCATATATTCACTACAACTAGCAATACCTAATGCTAATGGATTAGCAATAGAAAGTCTAGGTTGAGGATTAAATCCTTCTGAGTATTTTATTGGAATATCAGCTCTTCTAAATGCCCTTTTAAATAATCGCATTAAATCGTGATGGGATATATATCTTAAATAATTTTTTTTAGTAAACTTTATTCTTAAATTCAATTACAAACACCACCTGAAAAACTTTTATTAATTCCACATCCTGTACAACCTAGTCTACAATCCCTAGTTAATTCTTGAGCTTTAGCTTTTTTATATTCCTTTACCAAATATTCTTTACTTACTCCTGAATCTATAAAATCCCAAGGTAATATTTCCTCCAAGTCTCTCTCCCTTAATGCATAAAAATCGCCTTGAACTTTCGTTTCATAAAAAGCCTCTATCCATTTGTCATAATCAAACAATTCTGACCATCCATCAAATTTACAACCTTTTTCCCAAGCTTTTATTAAAGTTTTCCCTAACCTTCTGTCCCCTCTAGCTAATACAGCTTCTAAATAGCTTAGTTTAGGATCATGATAATTAAATGTTATCTTTCTATCCTTTATGTTGTCCTTTAACAAATTGATCTTTCTATTAAACTCATCTATAGAATCCTGCCCTACCCATTGAAAAGGTGTAAAAGGTTTAGGTACAAAACATGATGTACTTAAGGTTATTTTTAAATTACCCTTTCGTTTATCCTTTGGTTGACTAAAAAACATATCTTTAACCTTATATCCTAAATCCTTAATTCCTAATATATCTTCATCTGTTTCAGTGGGCAATCCTATCATAAAGTATAATTTTATACTAGACCAACCTTCTTTAAAAGCATAGGATACAGCTGTTGTTAAATCATCTTCTGTTACCCCTTTATTGATTACATCTCTTAATCTTTGGCTACCTGCCTCTGGTGCAAAAGTAAGTCCAGTTTTTCTTACTTTTTCTATTTCCTTTAATATATCTAAGCTAAAAGAATCAAGCCTTAGTGAAGGTAAGGATATACCAACTTTTTTTTCTTCATATCGATTTATCAATTCTGATACTAGTAATTTAAGTTGTGAATAATCGCAAGAACTTAAAGAGGTTAAAGATATATCTTCATATCCTGTATTTTTTACAAGATTATCAGCTAATTCTAATAGTTTAAGAATACTTTTTTCTCTTACTGGTCTATATATTATCCCTGCTTGACAAAATCTGCATCCCCTAGTACATCCTCTAAATATTTCTAGTGGAATCCTATCATGAACTATTTCTATATAAGGAACTATTAATTTTTCTGGGAAATATGCTTTATTCAAATCCTTTATTATTCTTTTTTTTATAGTCTTTGGTGCCCCTTTTATTAGAGGCATCATGTTTTTTATTGTTCCATCTTCATTATAGCTTACTTGATAGAAAGATGGTACATATATTCCTTCTAATTTACTTACTTCTTTAAGAAAGTCTTGTTTATCTTTTCCTGATTTTTTAAAATCTTTATATCTATTTAATATTTCTAATGTAACTTCTTCTCCTTCTCCTATCACAAAAAAATCAATTATATCAGCCAATGGTTCAGGATTGTATACACAAGGACCACCAGCTATTACAAAAGGATCCTCTAAACCTCTTTCTTTTGACAATATAGGAATACCACTTAAATGTAACATATTAATTACATTTGTATAACTCATCTCATATTGTAAAGTGAAGCCTAAAAAATCAAAATTTTTTACAGGTTCCCTACTTTCTAAAGTAAACAGAGGAATTCCCTCTCGAATCATTTCTTTTTCCATATCTACCCAAGGAGCAAACACTCTTTCACAAACAACTCCTTCTTCTTCATTTATCAAATTATATAATATATGAAGGCCTAGATGAGACATACCTACTTCATATATATCTGGAAATGCAAAAGCAAATTTTACTTCCATATCCTTTAAATTTTTCTTTACTGAATTTTTTTCTAAACCTATATATCTAGCAGGTTTTTCTACTCTTTTTAGTATTTTATTAAATTTTTCTATATCTATCATAAGTATCACCTTTCGTCTTTTATTATATATACTATTACTATGTTACCACTTTTTAAAGAATTTTAATAGAAAAAATAAAACTGTCCAAGACAGTTTTAAATACTCTTACTAAATTTTATGTATTCCATGGGATTTACAGGTACGTTATCAATCCATATTTCAAAATGTAAATACTTATTTCCATCTTTATTAGTTCCAAGAGTTCCTATTTTATCTCCTATATTTACCCTTTCTCCTTCTCTCAAATATACTTCTATCAAGTATCCATAAACTGTTGTCATATTTTCGTGTTGTATTGTTACAAAATAACCTTTAGTGTTTTTGTCTTCTATTTTAGACACTATACCCTTTTCGATAACTATTGGTTCTTTTTCATCTTTTGGTATAATGTCTACTCCATTATTAAAATTTACACTACCATCTAAATGTTTAACTTCTCCAAAAGGTTTATATACAGCTCCCTCTATAGGAGAAGAATACATTGGCTTGTTCTTTATATTTAATGCTTCTAAAGTTTTCCCTGATAATTCTAATAACTTTTTACTATAATTTAATATTTTTTTCCCATCTCCTTTTATACTAAACTCATAATTTATCCCTTTATTTATAATCTGTATTATATTGGAAGTTAACTTGTTATTTATTACTTTTAATATCAATATAAGAGATAATATTATTAATATACATATAAATCTTTTTAACTGCCTTTTATAATGAAATCTTTTTCTCAAAAAATTTTTAATTCCTCTATATTTATTACTATATATTTTTTTATTCATATTTTCACCCACCTTAATCTACTACTATGATATTTATATAAGGTGGGTTTTATTCCTATCAATAAGGATTGTATATTAATTTAAAATTCTTATCTTTTAATATAAATTTATCTTTTAGTTTTTCTTGAATATAAACTTCTTTTTGTTTAGTTATAAATATTTCATCTATGTCTTCTAATTGATTTATTAATTCAGTTCCTTCTTCTATTCCTAATACAAATAATGCTGTAGATAAAGCATCACCATCTATGGACTTATCTGATACTACACTTACTCCAGCTAATCCATTTTTCACAGGATAACCAGTTTTAGGATCTATAATATGATGATACCTTTCTCCTTTATATAAAAAATATCTTTCATAATCTCCAGAAGTAACTATAGATTGATTCTTAACACTTAATATGCCTATATAGTTGCCAATAATATTAAAAGGATCTTGTATTCCTATTCGCCAAGGCTCTCCATTAACTTTCTCTCCTAAAGCATAAACATTACCTCCCAAATCTATAATAGCTGATTGAATTCCATTATTTTCAAATATCCTTTTAACTTCATCTGCCGCGTAACCTTTCACAATACCTCCCAAATCTAATTTCATACCCTTTCTTTTTAAATATACTTGATTGTCTTCCATTAAAACCAAATCATTATAATTAATTAGACTCATTTTTTCTTCTATTTCTTCTTCTGTGGGTATAGACTTCCGTTCTTCTCCATGTACATCAGTTATATTCCATAATTCTACTAAAGGACCAATAGTAGGCTCATATGCACCTTGAGACAATTCTGCAAAATATTTTGCTTTTTTTATTACATAATATACATCTTCATGAACTTGTACAGGCTTTATACCTGCATTTTCATTAATTTTACTTATATCACTATTAGCAATAGTGACACTCATTCTACTTTCAATCTCTTTCAGCCTATCCATAGCCATATCCATTATTTTTTTATCCTGATTATCATATATTTTTATATTAATAACTGTATCCATTAAAAAATCTGTTTTCTCAAGGGGCTGAGATTGATTATTTGTACAACCAACAACAAATAAAATTATTAATAATATAAATATTGCATAAATACTGTTTTTTTTAAAATTCATACTTAATATCTCTCCATAATTTTTATATACTTTTCTATCCTATATTATCCTTTATCTTGATTATTGGAATATTAGCTACTAAAGCTGACATTGGCATATTATCTGTTTCTCTTCTCATTCTAGTAAGTTTAATGTCTAATGCTTCTTCATCAATCTCAGCATATTCTTTTATGACTCTTATGATATCTCCTTCTATCATTTCTAAAAATTTTGGAGATAAATCAGATCTATCATGAACCAATACTAATTTTAACCTTTCTTTAGCTATATCTTTACTCTGCTCATTTCTTATCCCTAACTTTTTAAAAAAATCCAAGCTTTATACCCCCTTTACTTATTAAAAAGTAATTTTATTAATTTACTAAATTTACCTTCACAATCTTCCAAATTAAGTAACTCTACTTCTTCTCCTGTAATTCGTCTACAGATATTTTTAAAAGCTTTTGCAGATAGTGGACTATCTTCAACAACTACAGGCTCTCCTTTATTAGTGGAAACAACAATAGCCTCATCATCAGGTACTATTCCTAATAAATCTATAGCTAAAATATCTACAATATCTTCTACATTCATCATATCTCCTCTTTTCACCATATCTTGTCTTATTCTATTAATTATTAATTTAGGATGAGTTATACCTTTAGCTTCCAGCAACCCTATAACTCGATCAGCATCTCTTACAGCTGCAATTTCAGGCGTAGTTACTATATAGGCCTCATCTGCTCCAGCAATAGAATTTTGAAAACCTTGTTCAATTCCAGCTGGAGAATCAATTATTATGTAATCAAATTCTTCTTTTAATTCACTTATTAATTCCAACATTTGCTCTGGTTTTATAGCAGTTTTATCCTTCGTTTGAGCTGCTGGTAATAAAAATAATCCATCATATCTTTTATCTCTTATCAATCCTTGCTTTAATCTACAAGTTTTCTCTACTACATCTACTATATCATATACTATCCTATTTTCTAATCCCATAACAACATCTAGATTTCTAAGACCGATATCTGTATCCACTACTACAACTTTATTACCTAATATAGCTAATCCAGTACCTATATTAGCTGTTGCAGTAGTTTTTCCTACTCCGCCTTTACCTGATGTTATTACAATAGCTTTTCCCATATTATCATCATTCCTCCCTCTATTATTTATTCGGTAAATATGGTTCTATATAGACTTCCCCATCCTTTACTTTAGCAACTTCAGGTATACCTGAAGTTGCTACTTCCTCATCTGGCTTTCTGCTAATTATATTAGCAATTCTTAATTGAGTTGGTCTCAAATCATATGCAGCAATTATGGCATTTTTATTTCCATCTATTCCAGCATGGGCTACCCCTCTTAAGGTTCCTAGTATTATAATATTACCTTTTGCTTTAACTAGAGCTCCTGGATTTACATCTCCAATTATCACTATATTTCCATTGTATTCTACAACCTGACCCGATCTTATAGTTGAATGTATAAATTTGGTCATACCTTCATCTATATCTGTATAATACTTAGGGGCTTTTAAATAATCAGTTAATCCCTCTTCTATTATATTTAAATTATATCTATACTTCATCAAAAATAATAGTTCAAGAATTTGACTTGAATTTAATTTTTCTGCTTTAATCCCTAAAAAATTTGCTTCTTGATAAAAATCTAAACCATTTTTTAATTTTTTATCAAGTTCATTTAATATATCCTGAAATTCTCCATCTTTTATATATACATATATTCCTTCCTTGATACCTTTAAAACTAATCAGTCCTTCTTTCACTCTTATGCAACCTCCATCTTCCCTTATATATATATTTCTTCATATATTTTGAAAATCCTTCTTATTTTAAAAATTGAATTGGAAGGTATTTACCTAGCCAATTCAATTTCAAAAGGAAGTGTACCTTTCTCATCTGTATCATTAAATCCAAGATATTCCGCTATAATTTCTCTAGCAATAGGTCCAGCATATCCACCACTACCTCCTTGGAATAGTACTACAGCTACTGCTATTTCTGGATCTTCATAAGGTGCAAAAGCAACAAACCATGCATAATCATCATAAGTATCACCTGTGGCAGGATTTATTCCACTTTTTTGAGCAGTTCCAGTTTTAGAACCTACAGTAACAGGAAAATTGCTAAACAAACTTCTAGCTGTTCCCTCTGTTGAAACCTTTTTCATACCCAATTTCACATGTTCCAAGTTTTCATAGTTATTTAATTTAATTCTTTCTGGTTTTTCATTATTTTCCATAATTACTTTAGAATTATCGAAATTCTTAATATTATCTATAGCAGTAACTTTATGTCTATATCCACCATTGGCAATAGTAGCAATAAAATTAGCCATTTGAATTGGTGTATATGCATTTTGACCCTGTCCAATAACTACATTTAATGTATCAGTAATATTCCAGCTAGCTTGATTCATATAATCAAATTTTATTTTATCAGCTAATCCATTTCTGTCTCCAGGAAGCACTTTTTCCGCATATATACCCATCTCTTCAAGTCTTCTAATCACTTCATTTCTAGTTATCGGCTCTGGCTCTTCAATCCAACTTACTATTTCATCAATTCTCTCTGCTATCTCTTCGTCTTTTAACTTAACATCCTCTTTGATATAATACTTAATATTGTTATTTAAGTAACGTTTTAACATAGCCTTTGTAGTCATTATTTTCCTTTGAGGATCTGGTACTCCTCCAGCAACTTCATTAGGAATATCTATTTCTATGCCTGTTTTATCATTTAATCCTAACTTTTTAGACATGTTAGCAATATCCTCTATATCTACTCTTACACCTAAAGACTCTCCAGTTCTTGGATTTCTACCAAAAGCTAAAGAATAAAAATAATAGTTACAAGAATCCCTAAGAGCTTCATATAGATTTACTGAACCATGAGTACCCTTATAAGAATGCCAAATCCAACATCCAAATCTTTTAGTTCCTATATCTATATAACCCATATCTCTAATAGTTTTATTGGGACTAAATCCCTTTTCCAATGCAGCTAGGGCAGGTACCATTTTAAATGTTGAACCTGGCTGAATTGCAGTCTGTATTGCAATATTATAAAGTGGTCTTGGGGCTAATGGATCATTTTCATTTTCTGGGAACAAAGAAACCCAATCAGAATCAGAAATCCCTGTAGAAAATAAATTAGGATCATATGCAGGATAATTAGCTAATGCTAATAATTCTCCAGTTTTAACATCTATGGCTACAACCGATCCAGAGGTTGCATTAATATATGGTCTTCCTTTACTTCTATTAATTCCAAATTTATAATCTCCCCACTTACTTTTAAATGTACCACCTTTTTGAATTTCTTCTAATGCATGTTTTAAAGAATCTTCTGCTACTTTTTGCAATTCCCCATCTATAGTTAAATATACATTGTTTCCTGGTATAGCTTGCTTCTTATTAATTACTTTAGTGGTGTTACCATACACATCTACTTCTACTCTCTTTATTCCAGGTTTTCCTCTAAGCTCATGTTCAAATTTTTCTTCTATACCAGTTTTCCCTATAATATCATTAGGAGAATACTTATTTTCATTTACATACTTTTCAATTTCTGATGGTTGGGATATTTTCCCTAAATAACCCAATAAATGAGCAGCTAATTCGCCTTCTGGATAATATCTTATTGGCTCTATAGATACCTGTATGCCAGGCATCTCCATCATGCCTTCTTCTATTTTTGCTACTGTTGAATCCCTTATGCCATAAGCAATATTAATAGGTTGATATGCCCTATGTTTTTGTTTATCTAATTGATCATATAGAGACATAATAGCTCTAGCTTCATATTTACTCAAATCATCATCTATTTCAAAATATTTCTTTAAATATAAAAATATTTCTTCTGCATTTTTGTTTTTAGATATTTTATATTTATCTAGCCAATCTTCTTTGTTAATTAATGAAACATATTCCCATTTTGATATGGATATCTTTGGATTAATTCCATTTTCTAATATTGTTTCTTGAGCTATCCCCTTGATTTTATTATCTGTAATAAAATCTTTAAGTAAATCATTTTCTTTGCTAAAAGCAATTAAAGTATCTAAAGGATTTTCTTTAGATGATAATTTCTTATCCTTATGGACATATAACACTGTATTATTTTCCTCATTTATTTCTATATCCACTGGCGAATTTAATCCTTTCTGTTCAATTTTTTCAATTAGCAATTTACCAGGCACTATCTTTATAGAATCTCCTTTATCATCTTCTTGCTCTACAACTTTTTCCAATAAATTTTTCAATGAAGTTGATGTTACGATATTTACAAAATCATCTTTTGCACTTGTATCAAAAGAAATGTCGTTAAAATCCTTCATTAAACTTCTTTTCTGTTGTAAATATTCTTCGTCATAGGTTATAGAATACTCTTCTAGTATCAATCCTTGACTTAAATTTCTCTCTTGTAATATATTAAATACCAATTCTCTAGAAATAGAATGATCAATTATTTTTCTTATAATATTCTTGTTTTTATCTATAAGACTTATTATGGCTTGTTTAGGTGTCGCATCACTTTCTATCTCATATTGTTTTTTCCATACATCTATATCTTTAGTTTCATCAAAATTTATAGTTAGTCCATTAGACGTCAACGTAGCAATCACTGGTACTTCTATACCTTTACTTTCTAAAGCATTTATTGCTTTGTTTATCGTTATAAATTGAAAATGCTCTTCGTAATCAGGATAGATATAATAAGTATCCAAAATTGAGTAAAGTAAATCATTTTCAATTATAATATCAATAACTTTATCATCAGGTGACATATTTTCAGTTAAATACATATTCTCATTGCTGAATTTAAATATGTTAAACTTTATCGGAAAATCATCAACATAATCTACTCCATCTTCCTCTAATAATCTAATTAATGTCAATAAAGTATTATTGGTATCTTTTTTATTTTTAATTTCTATCTCATCTTTTAATATTTGTACTGTAAAACTAGGCTTATTACCTGCTAGTAATCGCCCATTCCTATCACGTATTTCACCTCTAGGTGCAGTAATATATACCTCTTTAATCCTATTATTATCTGAAATATCTCTATAATAATCTCCTTGAACAATAGTTAATGTTGCTAATCTAAAGGAAAGGGTTAAAAACATTACAACTAATATTAATATTAATATGTTATATCTATCTTTTAGTTTTTCTAAGAATTTCAAACAAACTCACCCCTATCTCCTTGTAAACCTTATGGAAGGTACAATAAATATATTGGAAAACCACTTATAAATCAACATGGATATCAAACTATTATACAAAGTTTCCAATATCACTACATTTTTAAAAAAAACAGAAAAATCTATATTGTATCCTAAAAAAAACATAAAAATATAATAAAGCCCATGATAAACTATAGTAGAAATTGCTGTTGCCAGGAAAGGTATCAATAGATTATCTTTTGCTAATTTATTTTCAGTCATTCCTACAAAATAACCTACAAAAAAATATATAAATCCATTTACACCTATTACAGGACAAAATATTACATCATGCAGCAAACCTATAATTAAACCTACTGTACTTCCAAATATTCTACCCCTTAGAAGCCCTATCGCTACTACTATAATAAGGGCTGTATTGGGTGTTACACCAAATATATTGATATGAGGTAACACAGTACTTTGTAATATAAAATTGCCTATTATTATTAATAACATTATCAATATTTCCAACAAAATCACCTAAACTTTTATTTTGATATAACGAAAACTCTATATATTTTTTTAAAATCTACTGCTGGTTCTACATATACATTTTTCATCAAATCCTCATCATTTTTTACTACATCTTTTATTTCTCCTATATAAATATCTTTAACATATATACCACCAAGTCCAGAAGTAAAAAGCTTGTCTCCTTTTATAACATCTGCTTTCATGTCAAACAAATATCCACTTAATTTTTCATCAACAATACCAGAAATTATTCCACCATCCTGAGTTCTAATTACCTTAAACGCAATTTTGTTATTCTCATCAATTATAGAAACAACTTTAGCAAAGTTATCTTCTACTTCAACAACTCTTCCTACAATTCCCTCTTCCACTATGCCTTTTTCAGTTTCTACAGCTTGTATTACTGTATCATCTTTTTTTATACCATCTTTAAGACCTTTATCAATTACAAATCTATTAAACCAATTTCCTGGCTCTTTCCCAATAACTTGAGCTGGAATTAAATTATACTTAGCTTTTTTCATAAGTTCTGATTCATTTTTTAAATAATCAGACTTCCCAATTAAATCTTCATATTTTCTATTTTGTTCTTCTAGTTCTATAACTCTATTTTTCAATTCTTCATTTTCCGTTTCTAATTTACCTATATTTTTAACGGAAGCAAAAAAATCTGATACTTTCATACTGATATTGTAAAAAAACTTTCCTATTGGTGCAAATATATTTCCTATTACCTTCTCTACTTTTGTTAAAGACATTCTTTCAGTACTAGTTACACCGATAATAATAATCAGAATGATAGCAACTGCAGTTACTATCATTCTGTTTTTATATTTTTTTAAAAAAAACATAGTATCACCTATTAACCCATTTTTTTGTTATTATATGATGTTTTTTTAAGTACTTCAATACTTTCTAATGCTTTACCTGTACCTATAGCAACACAATCTAAAGGGTTCTCTGCTATATTAACTGGCATGCCTGTTTCACTTTTTATCAATAAATCAATTCCATCAAGTAGTGCTCCACCACCAGTGAGCATTATGCCTTGTTCCATTATATCAGCGGCTAACTCAGGAGGCGTTTTTTCCAACGTAGATTTAATCGCATCTACTATATTGTAAATAGGCTCTCTCATTGCTTCGTATATTTCTTTAGACGTAACAGTTACTGTTTTTGGCAATCCAGATATTAAGTCTCTTCCTCTAATATTCATCTTAGATTCCTTGTTTTTTACATTTGCAGAGCCAATAGTAATCTTAATATCCTCAGCTGTACGTTCCCCAATCATTAAGCTATATTCTTTTTTAATATAATTTACTATAGCCTCATCTAACTCATCGCCACCTACTCTGATAGATTTGCTTGTAACTATTCCTCCTAAGGATATAACAGCTACCTCCGTTGTGCCTCCTCCTATATCTACTATAAGACTACCTGTTGCTTCATGCACAGGTAGCCCTGCGCCAATAGCTGCAGCCATAGGCTCTTCTATTAAATAAGCATCTCTAGCTCCAGCATGTATAGCAGCTTCTTCTACAGCTCTTTTTTCAACCTCAGTAACTCCACTTGGAACACATACAACCACTCTTGGTTGGAATAAAGAACGTCTTTGAACTGCTCTTTGTATAAAATATTTAAGCATACTTTGAGTTATATCAAAATCGGCAATAACCCCATCCCTTAAAGGTCTAATTGCAACTATATTACCTGGGGTTCTACCTATCATTTTTTTCGCTTCTTCACCTACAGCTAATACTTGCTTAGTATTAGTTTGAATTGCAACTACAGAAGGCTCCCTAATTACTATATCCTTTCCTTTCACATAAACTAATGTATTAGCTGTTCCAAGATCAATTCCCATATCTTTTGTAAATGCACTAAATATTCCCATATGATTTGCTCCTTCCTTTCTCTAAACTAAATAATATTTCTTTGTTTAAAACTTACATACTTATTATCACCAAATATAATATGATCTAAAACTTTAATTCCAATTATATTTCCTGCATCTATAAGTCTATGTGTAATGTTTATGTCTTCCTCACTTGGAGTTGGATCACCACTAGGGTGATTATGTATTAATATAATTGAATTTGCATTTCGCTTTATAGCTATATTAAATACCTCCCGGGGATGTACTATAGATGCATTTAAATTACCTATAGATATATTTTCAATACTTATTATCTGATTTTTAGTATCTAAAATTGCTATTTTAAAATATTCCTTTTTTAAATACCTCATTTCCTCCATAAGTAACTGTACAAGCACTATTGGTGAATCTACTTTTATCTTATCTTCTCCTCCATATCTAGATATCCTTTTTCCTAACTCTATAGCTGCTATTATTTGTCCAGCTTTACAATTTCCTATTCCTTTTATGGTTGTCAATTCTTCTACTGTAACATGCGATAAATAACTTATTCCACTTTTATCCATACTTAGTATCCTGTTAGCCAAATCTATTGCTGTATCTTCTCTATGACCAGTTCTAATAATTACTGCAATTAATTCTGCATTTGATAAGGATTTAACCCCATATTTATATAATTTTTCTCTAGGTCTTTCATTCAATGGAAGATCCTTTATAGTATAGGTTTTTTTTATATCTGTGCTCTTTTCCATATTATTCCACCACACTTTATTATAATAAGCTTATGTCAAAATGCCTTTCTAATAAAATGTCTAATTTATATATAGGTAACCCTACAACATTAAAATAACAACCTTTAATCCATTCTACCAGCACTCCTCCTAATCCTTGTATACCATATGCTCCTGCTTTATCTATATATTCTTTAGTTTCAATATACTTTTGTATCTTTTTATCACTAAGTTTTCTAAATTTAACTATAGTCTTCTCGTAATCAATAACTTTTATATTAGAATTAGCTTTTATGATACAAATTCCTGTTAATACTAAATGTTCCTTATCACTTAAAAATTTAAGCATATTAAAAGCATCATATTCATCTTTAGGCTTACCGAGAATTTTATCATTACAAGCTACAATTGTATCAGCCCCTATAATTATTTCTCCATTAGAAAACCTATCTTCTAATTGATTAGCTTTTTCAAAAGCTAATGCCATTGCTATTTGTTCTATAGTTTCATTGGAATTTATTTTTTCATGTATATTCGATTTTACTACAACGGGTTTGACATTATACTTTTCTAATAATTTTCTTCTTCTAGGTGAAGAAGAAGCAAGTACTATAGTATTCATTTTATCACCTTATAGCTAAAAATTTTTTAAATTTTTGATTGCAAAAATTGAAGTCAATCCTATAAAATATCCTGTAAAAAGACTCGTCAATAGAAGTATGGGTAAATAAGAAAACACTTTTATATTATTCATCATGATACTTGCCACTATTATCTGAGCAAAATTATGTGCTACTGATCCAAATATACTAACCCCTATTAAACTAAATACTTCTGAAAAATTTCTATATACTATATACATAGTTAAGCAACTTAATAAAAAACCAGATAGGCTATAAAAAAGGCTTGAAACACTTCCTGCAATCAATGTAAATATTATGGATTTAAGAATCCCAACTATCATGGCTTCTTTAAAACCAAATAATACTAAAGTAATTAATATAACCATATTTGATAATCCCAATTTTGCTCCTGGTACTATAAAAGGCACTGGCATCATTGACTCAACAACCCCTAGAGCTAATCCAATAGAAACCAATAAAGATAAAAAAATTAATTTTTTTAATCTTTTCATAATTGTAATCCACCTTTAATAGCTTATATAATCTACATCTCTTTCATCATCTATGCCTTTTATCTCTATTACCAATTTATTTGGTAAACATACTATAACTTCACCCACTTTAGATATATAACCTTGTTTCACATCTAATTTATCAGGACAATCTGCCTCAATTACTCTAACTTTTTCATCTCCTATTTCTATCAAATTATAACCAAATTCTGTTTTAATGGGAATAGTTTTCCCAATAATATTCTTATCAAATATTATTTTTTTTATTTCTTTCCCATCTACTTGAATACTTATATATTTTTTATTATAATTTAAAGCTGATTTATTTACATATACTAGTGATAATAAGCTAATTATTATAATAAAAACTATCAGATATTTATCTCCTTTTGTCAACATGTTCACCCTTTAACTTAAGGCGTTGATTTCTAATATATCATAATTAGTTTATCATTTATACTTTTTGTTTACAAGTTAAAGTTATCCCAAAAAATTATTGAAACTCAAATTTCTACTGTTCTCAAATTATCCTTACCTTATTATTATAAATGAATTTCTTAAAAAATGAAAGAGCCTATATATAGGCTCTAACTGGAAATTTCTATTTTTTTATTTTTAAATTCGCATAAATAGCTTTAGTAGGACATTTCTCTGCACAAATTCCACAATTAACACATTTTTCATAATCAATTTTTGCTAAATTATTTTCAAGTTCAATAGCTTCTTGAGGACAATTTTTAGCACAAATTCCGCAACCAATACAACCAATATTACAATTATTTCTAACTATTTTACCTGGATCTCTACTTTTACATTTTATAATTACCTCTTGTTCATAGGGTATTAGTTCAATGATTCCTTTAGGGCATACGCTTATACATCTTTTACAAGCAGTACACTTATCTTTATCTATAACTGCAATTCCATCTATAATTTGAATTGCATCAAATTCACAAACATCTTTACATGTACCATAACCTAAACATCCATAAGAGCAAGATTTGCTCCCACCAGCTAACATATTCTGTGCTCTACAATCCATGATTCCATCATAAATATATTTTTCCTTAGCTTTATTAAAATCCCCTTGACAAAGTACCGTAGCAACATATCTAACACTTTCCGTAACATTTACTCCCATAATATCTGCTATTTTTTCAGCTACTGGTGTACCACCAACATTACAAGCATCTACTGGTGCTTCTCCTGCAACAATTGCTGAAGCCAATCCATCACAACCAGGATAACCACATGCCCCACAATTAGCGCCAGGTAAAACTTCTCTTATCTCATCAATCCTTGGATCCCTTTCTACTGAAAAAGCCTTAGATGCTAAAGATAAACCTAATCCAAATAATAGTCCCAATCCTCCTAATACAGCAATTGGATATATAATGCTCATTATTTCACCTCCTATGCTAGTCCATTAAATCCTAAAAATGCGATAGACATCAGACCTGCAGTTATTAATGCAATAGGAAAACCTTCCAAAGCTTCTGGTACATCATTTAATTCTAATTGTTCTCTTATCCCTGATATTAATATCAAAGCTAATCCAAATCCAAGAGACGCACCTATAGCATTAAATATAGTTTCAACTAAATTATAACCTTCTTGTATATTTAATATTGCAACTCCTAATACCACACAATTTGTAGTTATTAAAGGAAGATATACTCCTAATGCACTATATAAAGTTGGGCTAGTTTTTTTCATTACCATCTCAACAAATTGAACCAATGCAGCAATAACCAATATAAATACTATAGTTTGAAGATATTCTAATCCAAGTTTATCTAAGATTCCTTTCTGAATTCCATAAGTAATTATAGATGATAAAGTAACAACAAAAGTTACAGCAATACTCATACCTGTTGCTGTTTCTGTTTTATTAGATACCCCCAAAAAAGGACATATACCTAAAAAACGAGCCAATACAAAATTGTTTACAAATATAGTACTTATCAATATTGTAAATATATTCATTTTTCTCCTCCTCTAATCCTATTCTATAATTGATTTTTTCTTCCTAATAGTATTGAAAATAGCTATCAATATTCCTAATAATATGAATGCTCCTGGAGGCATTATAAAAATTAATGCTGGCTCAAAGGAAGAACCAAATAATTGCTTCCCAAATATACTACCAGCACCTAATATTTCCCTTAAACTACCTAATATTAATAAAGCTAGAGTATATCCAAGACCCATGCCTAGTCCGTCAACTACTGAAGCTAAAACCCCATTTTTAGATGCAAAAGCTTCTGCCCTTGCTAATATAATACAGTTAACTACTATCAATGGTATAAATATACCTAAAGCATTGTATAAATCTTGAGTATACGCTTTCATAAACATCTCCACTATAGTAACAAAAGTAGCTATAACCACTACGAAGGCAGGTATACGAATTTTATCTGGAATTACCTTTCTAAGAAGAGATATTACTAAATTTGAACCAACTAATACTCCAGTAACTGCCAATCCCATAGCCAAACCATTTACAGCTGAAGATGTTACTGCTAAAACCGAACACATACCTATTAATTGTACAAATATTGGATTTTCTTTTATTAATCCATTATAAAATACTTTGGATAATTTCACTATTTACACCTCCATTATCAGCTAATCAGCTAATTTTAAATTATATATTTCACGAGCAACATTGACACCATCTAATACTGCATTAGTAGTTATGGTAGCACTAGTTAAAGCTTGTATTTCATTATCATTCTCTGGACTTTTAGATGCTACCAATTCTTTATCTATCGGTTTATTTTTAAATGAATTTATAAAATGTGGTTTAGTAAGATTCGCTCCAAGCCCAGGTGTCTCAGAATGATTTAAAATTTTAATTCCCGTGATCATTCCATCTGTTGATATCCCAGTCATAATTTCTATGTCCCCACCATAACCTTTTGATATGTTTTTAATAGTATATCCCACTAATTTTTCACCTTTATAAGCTTCAAATATTTCAGTTACATTAGGATATTCTTCTTTTATTTCATTGAATTTTTCTTCACTTAATAGTCTAAATTCATCTCCTTGGGGTAATATTTCAGCTTTTGCTTTTTGATCTGCTATTCTATCAGCTTCTGCTATTTTAGGTGAAGTTATATTATTTGAAACTGCTAGAACCGATGCTGATACAGCAGTTATAATAAACAATATTAATCCTAATTTTAATGTTTCATTCATTTACTTCACCTCCCCAAAAACTCTAGGTCTTGTAATTTTTTCAATTATTGGAGTTGCTATATTCATAAGCAAAATTGAATAAGATACTCCTTCTGGGTATCCGCCCTTTACTCTAATTATTGCAGTAAGTATCCCCGCTCCAATACCATATATAATCCTACCTTTAGACGTTACAGGCGATGAAGCATAATCTGTAGCCATATAAAAAGCTCCAAGGATTAAACCTCCACCTAATATATGGTAAAGTAAAAACTCTGATTCCACTCCTAATAATATTAACATTATAAAAGTTGTTCCAATATAGAATACTGGTATTCGCCAATCAATAACTTGTCTTATTATTAAATATATAGCTCCTATCAATAACAATAGTGCAGATGTTTCACCTATAGCTCCAGGAATATTTCCAACAAACATATCCATAAGAGAAGGTAACTCTGATCCTGTTAACTGAGTCCCACCAGTTTTCATTATAGTCAAAGGAGTGGCAGTTGTTATTACATCAGGTCGTGGTCCTGTAAAACTTGACATATGGTTAGGCCAAGATGTTAAAAGCATTGCTCTAGCTGCTAAAGCTGGATTCATAAAATTAGAACCCAATCCTCCAAAAAATTGCTTTACTATAATAATTGCAAATGCTGAACCAATTATTGGTAACCACAACGGTGCATTGGCTGGCAAATTGAAAGCAATTAAAATTCCTGTTATAACTGCCGATAAATCATTTATGGTAACTTCTCTTTTAAAAGCCTTTTGGATTAAAGCTTCAAACAAAACAGATGAAGCAACAGAAATTAAAATAAGCTTAAGTGCACTTATACCAAAAAAATAGACACTTCCTATCATAGCTGGTATTAGAGCTATTATTACATCAAGCATTATCCTCTGTACAGTTTCATCTGATCTTATATGAGGAGATGAAGAAACTAATAACATCCCTTCAAAGTCCATTTCATCAACTTTAGAAGTAGTTGCCGCTTTGTTTTTCATTTCATATCCCCCTTCTTTTCGCAATTATTTCTCTTTTAGCAATACGAATAGATTCAACTAATGGCCTTTTTGCTGGACATATATATGAACATGCCCCACATTCTATGCAATCAAGAGCATGAAATTCTTCTGCCTTTTCAAACTTTTCTTTCAAAGAATAAGTACTTAAATATAGTGGCTGTAAATGTACTGGACAAACTTCAACACATTTACCACATTTAATACAAGAAGAAACTTGTACTGGTTCTGCTTCTTCTTTTGTTAATATCAGTATGCTACCTGTACCTTTAATAACTGGTACATTTATTGAAAATTGACTTATTCCCATCATAGGTCCTCCCATAATTATCTTGCCCGGAGCGTTTTCTGTAAATCCGCCACATTGTTCTATTATATCCTTAAAGCTAGTCCCTATTTTCACTATTAAATTTTTAGGTTCCTTTATACCTCTTCCAGTAACAGTTACTACTCTTTCATACAAAGGTTTTCCCATACTTATTGCTTCTGCAACAGCTTTAGTAGTAGATACATTGCATACAACAGCTCCTACATCCATTGGAAGTCCACCAGATGGGACTTGACGCCCTAAAATAGCATCTATTAATCTCTTTTCATCCCCTTGAGGATATTTTGCTTTTAAAGATACTACTTTGATACTTTCATAATCCTTACAAACATTTTTTAAAGCTTCTATTGCATCAGGTTTGTTTTCTTCTACAGCAACAATTCCTTTTTCAACTCCTACTACTGCTTTCATAATAGCTCTCAAACCAAATATTATTTTTTCAGGTTCTTCCACCATATTTCTATGATCTGCCGTTATATATGGTTCACATTCAGCACCATTTATTATAATGGTATCAATCTTTTTTTCCGGTGGTGGTGATAGTTTTACATGAGTAGGAAATCCTGCACCTCCCATTCCTGTTATACCAGCTTCCTTTATTATATTTATTATTTCTTCAGAAGTTAATTCTTTTAAACTTTTATAAGGCTTTACTAGTTCATGCAATTCATTTTTCCCATCAGACTCAATGACTACACAATTAACAGTAAGTCCTGTAGGTATAGCCATAGGAGTTATGCTCTTTACAATACCAGATATAGATGAATGAACTGGTGCTGAAACAAAAGCATCTGATTGCCCAATCTTTTGACCTACCTTCACGCTATCCCCAACCTTTACTATTGGCTCACAAGGTGCACCAGTATGTTGATGCAATGGAATAGCTACAACAGAAGGTTCTATAGCCCTTTCTATTGGTTTTTCTCTCGTAAATTCTTTATATCCAGGCACCATAACTCCACCTTTAAAAGTAAGATTTTTCAAACTCATCTTTTTCACCTCATTTTCTCTATTCTTTAGTTAATAATCAACAAAAACATTTTTTACCTTTAAACTGCTATAATTAAAAAACACCTTCTAACACCCAAAAGGGCTCATACCACATCTTCTTATAATTTATTATAACATTATTTTAGCTATATGTATACTCTATAGACGTATTGAGATTTTTAACTATATTATGCCTAAGGCTAATTATTGAATGAAAATATTATAGTCTAATTTATTAAAGATAGATTTTGCTCATAATATATTAATTTATATAGATAATAGTTTGTAAATATAAAAAACTATAGTTTCCTTTTATATTTTCATACTTAACTGTAAAGGATCCTCAGGATATATTAAATTTGAAAGGATAAGCCCTATAAGTCTAATTTCCTTATTTATATTAAATTTGTTTAATAATATATATTTAGCTGTATCAAAAATTATATTTTCATCTCTTGTAGGAATACTTAATGTTACACTTCTATTTTCTATAGTAAAATCTTTGTATTTTATTTTTATACTAATGGTTCTAGCTAAGTATCCTCTTTTTTTAAGTTTATTTGAAAGATTAATGGAATAATTCTTTAGAGCCTTGAGTAATATATTTACATCACACACATCCTTCAAAAAAGTTTTTTCCTCTCCAATAGATTTACTTAAATTATTAGGCTCTACTGGCCTTTCATCTATTCCATAAGCAAGTTCATATATTTCTTTGCCCCATTTGCCAAATAATGACATTAATACTTCTATATCGTAATTTTGTATATCTCTTACATAATAAATCCCTAGTTTATTTAATTCTCTATTCATTTTAGGACCTACACCCCAAATTTTATTAACAGGTAAAGGTCTTAAAAAAGATAAAATTTCATCTTTTTTTATAATAGTTAGCCCATCAGGTTTATCTGCTTCCGATGCTAATTTTGCTAAAAATTTATTTATAGATATACCTACTGATGCTGTAAGTTTAAGTTCATTCTTTATATCACTTTTTATAGCTTTAGCAATTTCTAGAGCATCTTTACCAGTTACATCTAAAAAAGCTTCATCTATGGAAATAGGTTCATATATTTTAGTATACCTTTTAAATATATTATAAATTTCACTTGATACTTTCTTATACTTTTCCATATTTACTGGTAAATATATTCCTTCTGGGCAAAGTTTTTTTGCAGCTTCTATGGGCATTGCAGAATAAACACCATATCTTCTTGCTTCATAAGAAGCAGTAGATACTACGCCTCTAGAACTTGTCCCGCCAATAATCACAGGCTTACCCACTAATTTAGGATTATCTCTTTGCTCTATTTGTGCATAAAAAGCATCCATATCCACATGAATAATAGATCTATGTGTCATAAGTTATCACCTTAATATGATAATTTGTTTATACTATATTATAAAAATAACACAGGAGAAACGTCTACCTGTGTTTATCTGGTGCAGGAGAAGGGATTCGAACCCTCACGGCTGTGCCATACGCCCCTCAAGCGTACGTGTCTGCCTATTCCACCACTCCTGCAATTAATATTAGTTGTATATATACATTATAATACATTTTCATTTTTTATCAACTGTCTCCTGCTGAAATTCCTTAGGTATATACCATTTTTCAATATTCCTATAAATATTAAAAAATGTTGGATCTATATCTCCCATAACCTTTTTATCCACAAGCAAAGCCTCATTTATAAAAAACAAACTTACATAAGGTAAATCTTCATTTATTATAGTTTGTAATTTTTCATAAGCTCTTAGTTTATCATTTCTATTCACTGAAATAAAAGTTTCAATTAAAGCTTCATCCATCATTTTATTATTGTACCTAATAAAATTAGTACCTGCTTTTATTTGAGTAGAATGAAAAGCAAAAGATAATTCTGGAATTACTGATAAATGCCAACCTAATAAGGCTATATCATAATCTCCTTTTAATATTCGGTTTTTTACTTGCTCCCATTGTTCTTCTCTCATTTCCTCTGTTATATTTTCAGGTATTTTTTCTGGATAATCCTTAACTACAAAAATGCCTATGTCATTCAAATTCTCTACTATCATGTCTGCCACTTTTAATCTTAAAGGATTATATGAATTAGTAATAAGCCTTAATTGAACTTTTTTACCTTGCTCATCTTCATAAAACCCATCTCCATCTACATCTTTCCAACCTAATTTATCTAATTCTTCTTTGGCTTTGGACGGATTGTATCCATAGATATTAGAATCTTCTGATAAAAGCCATGAATTAGGGTAAATTGGTAAATCTGTTTGAGTCCCATGCCCTAAATACACCCTCTGAATTATAGACTGTCTGTCTATCCCATAAGCAAATGCCTTTCTTAGTTTATTACTTCCCTCTTTCCTAAAAATACTATTTGAAAAATTAAATCCTAAAAATTCATAATTAGGCGAAATAAATTCATATATTCTAATTCTATTGTTTTGATCATATTTTTCCCAATCTATATCTAAAGCTGTAGTAAGATGAACTTGTCCAGTTTCAAAAGCTACTAAAGATAATTCATCATCCTCTAACATTTTCCCAACTATACTATCTATATAAGGTCTACCTTCTCTATATTGTTCATAAGCTTTTAAAAAAATAGTTTTATGTTTATCGTATTTTTCAAACATATATGGTCCCGTACCAATAGGAACAAAATCCTCTTCTGCTAATGCATTTATATAGGCATTTTTATCTTCCTTTTCTAATACAAATTTATGTTTTGGTAAAATTGGAAATGTCAATATTTCCAATTCATGACTAAATTTTTTATTAAATATTATATCTATATTATAGCTATCAATCACCTGTACATCTATAATTTTACGTATATCTGAATTTATGAAACTGCCAAATGCATTATCAAACATCTTTTTATAACCAATATCATTATTAGCATATTTAATTGTGTTTATAGTAAAAGCAACATCTTCTGCCGTAAACTTTTCACCATCATGCCACAATACATCTTCTCTAAGTTTAATACTAATTACTCTTCCTCCGTCCTTAACAGTATAATCTTCAGCTAATTGATTTTTAATATTCAAATTATCATCTAACTCAAATAATCCTTCATATATAAGTTTACTAAAATAGTAATAACTTGCATTTTCGTTTATTAAAGGATTTAATGTTTTTATAATAGTTAAAGGAAGTATTAATTCACCACCAAACTCAGGCTTATACTCTTTTTCTACATTTACATCTACATCTAAATCAACCATATGGTCATCTTGAAAATCTTTTTCACATCCTACTGTTACAATTAACATGATTAAAGCCAATATTATAAGTATCACCTTATTAAAATTCAAATCCACTCCCCCTTTTGCCATCTATATTATTTATATATTATAAAAGCTTTAATTAATTTTTTTATATTATGAAATAATATTATAAGCAAAGAACTATTATCATCATTGAGATTTTCAAATTGACCATCATACAATTTCTTGTATATTTCATAATTTTTAATCACTTTCTCTACATATTGCTCTGTTTCCTTAAATGGAATTTTTCTTAAATTTTCTCCATCATCACAATATTTTTTGTCCTCTAGCCACTTACTTACATTACCACTACCGCCATTATAGGCTGCTAATACTAAATATAAATCATTGTTAAATTCTTTGGATAACATATTTATATACCAAGTCCCTATCATTATATTTACATCTGGTTCAAATAATCTATCCAAAGTAAAATTTTCTATTGTTAAAACCTCTGATGCCCATTTGCCTGTAGTTGGGGAAATTTGCATAAGCCCTCGGGCATCTTTAGAAGATATAGCATCTTTATTAAAATTACTCTCAACATTTATTATTGCTGCTACTAAATAAGGATCCACATCAAATTGTTTAGAATATTTTCTAATTATATTTTTGTATGACAGAGGATAGGAGATATTAAAATATAAATTTATAATCAATAACATACTAAAAAATATTGTTAAAAAAATTAGTACATTTTTAAATAATTTACCCTTCCATATCAAAGGTAACCCTCCAAAATCTTATATTATTTCTTTTAAAACTTCATCTACTTGTTCTTCGAGTCTTTTTTTATCTCCTCTATTATCTATAATTCTTGTAACATATCTTTTTTTCACATCTATTGGCATCTGAGACTTAATCCTATAAATTGCCTCCTCTTCACTTATACCATTTCGTCTAATCAATCTATTTAATTGAGTCTTTTCATCTGTATAAACCAGCCATATCTCATCAAATACTATTCCATACTTTTTTAAATTATCTATTTCCTCTATTAATAAAGGTACATCAATAAACAAAATCTTTTCTTTTTCCATATTTCTCTTTATAGTTTCTTTTATAGTTAAAAGTACATGAGGATGCACTATATCATTTAATTTTTTTCTACTGTATTCATCTCTAAATACTAAATTTCCAAGTTTTTTTCTATCTATAGTTCCATCATTTTTTAATATATCCTCTCCAAAATAAGTAACTATCTCTCTATATACAGAAGAATCTTTGCTTACTACTTGTTTTGCTATTTTGTCAGCATCTATTACTTTGTATCCTTTTTCTATTAACATAGATGTAACCGTAGATTTACCAGTAGCAATACCGCCAGTTATTCCTATGATTTTACAATTATTGTGTTTCATACCAATTATTCCCTACCTTTATTTCCACCTTTAATGGTACATCTAATTTTATAGCATTTTCCATAGTATACTTCATAAGCTGTTTTACTTCTTCTAATTCATCCTTATGCGTTTCAATAATAAGTTCATCATGCACTTGAAGTATCAATTTAGATCTTAAATTTCTATCCTTTAATTCTTTATATATCTTCACCATAGCAACTTTTATTATATCAGCAGCACTACCTTGTATTGGAGTATTCATAGCTATTCTCTCTCCAAAAGATCTTACATTGAAATTTTTAGATTTTAATTCTGGTACATATCTCCTTCTATTTAGTATGGTTTCTACATAGCCTTTTTTTCTACCTATTTCTATAATATCTTCCATGTATTTCTTTACCATCTTATAATTTTCTAGATAATTATCTATATATTCCTTTGCTTCCTTTCTAGGTATATTTAAATCTCTAGAGAGTCCATAATCGCTTATCCCATAAATTATACCAAAATTAACTGCTTTGGCCTTATTTCTCATTGCTGGAGTAACTTCATCTTTGGGGATACCAAATATTTCAGAAGCTGTTTTAGTATGAATGTCTTCATCCCGAAAAAAAGCCTCCATAAGTTTTGGATCTTTAGAAAGATGGGCTAACACCCTCAATTCTATTTGAGAATAATCGCCATCTACAAGAACATAATCCTTAGATTTAGGTACAAAAGCTTTTCTAATTTTTCTACCTTCCTCAGTTTTTATAGGTATATTCTGTAGATTAGGTTCAGTACTTGAAATTCTCCCTGTGTTGGTTACCGTTTGATTAAAACTTGAATGGATTTTATGTGTTTTTTCATCTACTAAATTTATGAGCCCATCTATATATGTAGTTTTTAGCTTTACCAGTTGCCTATACTTAAGTATTTTTTCTATAATTTCATGCTGCCCTCTTAATTTATCTAATACTTCTGCATCAGTAGAATATCCTGTCTTAGTTCTTTTTATCACAGGTAATTTTAACTTATCAAATAACACTTCACCTAGTTGTTTTGGAGAATTTATATTAAACTCTTGTCCTGCTAATTCATAAATTTCATTTGTTAAATTATTTATTTGAGATTCAAACTCATCACCTAGTTGTTTAAGTACTTCTAAATCAACTTTAAAT
Source organism: Caproiciproducens sp. MSJ-32 (assembly GCF_018918055.1). Lineage (GTDB taxonomy): Bacteria > Bacillota > Clostridia > Clostridiales > Clostridiaceae > Clostridium. The sequence continues at coordinate 27,805 of NZ_JAHLPS010000073.1, read as the reverse complement.
CCATTATATTCCATATCCGCTAATACTTCTACTAAAGGTAATTCTACTTCATAGTACAGGCAATCCATTTTCAATTCTTTTATCTTTTCCCTTATTGGTTTTTTAACTCTGTAAACCAAATCTAATATAGTGGAAACATACTTTGCTCTAGTTTCAACTGATAAATCTCCGTAAGTTTTTTTGTGTTTACCCTTACCTAGTAATTGCTCTTCTTCTTTACAAGAGCTATTTAAATATTTCATAGCTAATTGATTAACACTATAATTCGATTGTGCAGGATCTAATATATATTCTCCTATCATAGTATCAAATTCAATACCTTTTATATGGATATCCATCCTTAATAATCCTATTATATCAACCTTCATCATATGACCATACTTTTTTATGTCTTTAGATTCAAAATATTTTTTAAATGTAGTTATGAAAACATCTATATTATTTTCTGAAAAATCAATATAATAAGGTGAATTATCTGCAATCTTTATTCCTATACCTAACATAGAACTTTTCATATAATTTTCATGTTCAAATACAAATTTAAATCCAAATTCTTCATTGGAATCTAGCTCATCTATAATATCTCTAAACTTATTATCCTTTATTAATTTATATTTAACTTTATGAGAAGACTCTTCTTGTATTTTTAATTTGCTATCAGGTATTTTGGATAATAGACTATTAAACTCAAACTTCTTATAAAGTTCAACTAATTTATTCCAATCAGGTTCTTTTATCTTTAACTCTTCCATGGAAATTTGAATTGGGACGTTTTTTATAATTTCCCCTAATTTTTTACTTAAAAATGCAATATTTTTATGTTCTATTAAAGCTTCTTTAGTTTTCTTTCCTCCCACTTCATCTATATTATCATAAATATTTTCAATTGAACCAAATTGTTTCAATAATTTTATGCCAGTTTTTTCTCCAATCCCTGGTATTCCTGGTATATTATCTGATTTATCCCCCATAAGCCCTTTTAGATCTATAAATTGTTCTGGAGTAATACCGTACTCTTCTATAATCTTATCTCTACTATATTCTTCTAACTCTGTAATTCCTTTCTTGGTTATTAAAACTTTTATATTATCTGAAGATAATAATTGTAAATAATCTTTATCACCTGTAACTAATATTACCTCCATTCCATTTTCTTCACCAATTCTAGATAGAGTTCCTGCTATATCATCTGCTTCATAACCTTCCAATTCTATTTGACGAATATTCATAGCGTTTAATATCTCCTTTAGTATAGAAAATTGCAAAGCTAATTCATTAGGTGTAGAGTCTCTATTAGCTTTATATTGTTCAAAAGCTTCGTGCCTAAAAGTAGGTCCTTTCTTATCAAAAGCTACACAGATATAATCTATATCATAATCTTCCTGAATTTTATGTAACATAGTTAAAAATCCATAAACACCATTCGTATAAATTCCATCTTTAGTTGATAATAAGGGTAAAGCATAAAAAGCCCTATGTAATAAGCTATTGCCATCTATAACCATCAATTTTTCTTCACTCACAATACCACTCCTCATATATTATGTTTAAACATTAATATTAATTCACTAAAAACTTACATATTTATAAGTATATAATAAATGTACTTTCTAGTAAACAAATTAAAAATAAAAAATTCTTGATTATTTTTAAGATATATGTTATTATTATCCTTGTAAACAATACGCCGAAGTGGTGGAACTGGCAGACGCGTTGGACTCAAAATCCAATGGAGCTCAAACTCCGTGCGGGTTCGATTCCCGCCTTCGGCACCAATTAAAATTTTAAGTTTATAATGAAACCATCTTCTTAATATTGAAGATGGCTTTTTGTGTTTTTATAAACATTTCAGTCCCTTATTTTATTTAATTTACCTTCTATTTTATTTGACATTACATCACCTTCTACAACTTATTTCCCTAATATAATATTTAAATCCATTAAATTTTGTTGTAAATCTATTAATATATTTTTAATAGTGTCATAATTCTTTTCTAATAATTTAGGATCTACTAACTGGAATTTTCTTCTATTCAAAGATTGAAGTTGAAGATATATATCTTCTAACTCTTCTAAAATATCACTTTTTAAAGCATGAGATTCAATTAATTCCCTTTCAGTAAATTCTACAGTTTCTTTTTTAATACTATATTTATCTCCTAAATTAGGTATTATAGTTTCTATATTAAATTCCTTTTCTATTAACTGTGCAAAAACTTCCGATGCATCTTCTTCACCATGAACAATAAATATCTTTTGTGGTTTAGTTTTAAATTTCCTTATCCAATCCATAAGCATTAACTGATCTGCATGCCCAGAAAAACCTTGCAGATCATATATTTCTGCCTTTACTGCTACCTCTTCCCCTAATATTTTTACTTTTTTAGCTCCATTTAATATAATTCTACCTAAAGTTCCTTCTGCTTGATATCCAACAAATACTAAACTGTTTTTTTCATCCCACAAATTATGTTTTAGATGATGCCTTACTCTGCCTCCTGTAGCCATACCACTGGAAGAAATTATAACTTTTGGAAACTTATATTTATTTAATGCTATAGATTCCTTTTGATCTTTTATATATCTTAAGTTTGGAAATATAAATGGATTATCTCCTTTTAAAATAAGTTTTTTTGCTTCTTCGTTAAAACTACTAGAATTAGCTTGAAATGCTTCTGTAGCTAATACAGCCATAGGGCTATCTACATATATAGGAATTTTCATATATTCTTCAATATTATTATTATACTCATAATGCTTATTTAATTCATATATAATTTCTTGAGTTCTTCCTACTGCAAAAGAAGGTATAATTACAGTTCCACCTTTTACTACTGTTCTATTTATTATGTCTACCAATTTTTCTGCACTTTCCTTAAATTTTTCATGAACTCTATTTCCATATGTAGATTCAATTATTAAATAATCAGCACTATCAATATACTCAGGATCATTTATAATTGGTCTATCAGGCATACCTAAATCCCCTGAAAAAACTAATTTAACATATTGCCCATTTTCTTTTATCCATAACTCTATAATAGCAGAACCTAACATATGTCCTGCATCTCTAAACTTAAGTAAGATATCATCATTTATTTTTATTCTTTGATTATATAAATAAGTTTCAAAGAATTTTAAACTAATTTCTGCTTCTTCAATAGTATATAAAGGCTCTATAAATTCCTTACCAGCTCTTTGTCGTTTCCTATTTTCCCATTCCACATCTGCTTCTTGAATTTTAGCAGAATCTTTTAGCATTATTTTACATAAATCATAAGTAGGTTTAGTTGTTATAATTTTACCTTTAAATCCATCTTTTACAAGCTTTGGTATTCTTCCGCTATGATCAATATGAGCATGAGTTAATATTAAATAATCAATATCACGAGGATCATAGGGAAAATCTTCATAATTTAATCTTTCTATTTCTGAAGAACCTTGAAACATCCCACAATCTATCAAAATATTATACTTATCAGTTTTAATTAAATGGTTCGAACCAGTAACCATCTTAGCTGCACCAAAAAATTGAATATCCACTGATATTCCCCCTTGTAAATTTATTATACATTACAAAATATCTCCTATAACTCTAATAGCATTTTTGTATGCAAGTTTTTCAATTAATCTTTCACTCCAACCATATTTTTTTAGAGCATCAAATAGTAAATACATCTTATCAGAGCTATTTATTTCTAAGTTTCCGCCAATTCCATCAAAATCAGAACCTAATGCTAATACATCTTCTCCTCCTACATTCTTTATATGATTTAAATGTTTTACCATAAGTTCAACCTTACTATCTTTTAAAGATATATCTTCATTTAAAAACTGGGGTGCAAAGTTAAGTCCCATAACGCCACCTTTTTGTGCTAAAATTTTAATCATATCATCGGTTAAATTTCTTGGATGAGGTGATAATTCCCTTGAGTTGGAATGAGACGCAATAAAAGGTTTTTTACTAATTTTTGCTACATCATAAAATCCTCCATCTGAAAGATGTGAAACATCTATAATCATACCTATATGATTCATGTATTCAACTGCCTCTTTACCAAAAGGTTTAAGACCTTTATTCATTATATCTAAATCTTCAGAATTTGGATAGCCAAAGCAATTCTCATAATTCCAAGTTAATGTTAATAATCTTATTCCTAAATCGTAATATTCATCTAACTTTTCCAATTTCCCATCTACACTTCTTCCATCTTCAATGGTTAAAAAAGCTGATACTTTTCCCGAAGCATAATTTTTTATTAGATCTTCAGCATTATATGCCATAGAAATAATATCATTATTTTTAGCCACTTCATCTTTCAAAATTTTTGCCAATTTTTTAATATAATCATCATCAGAATCAAACTTTTCTTCTAATGTGTCCTTATCAATTAAAAATATTGCAAAAAATTGTGCCATAGCTTCTGCCTTTTTTAATCTTTTAAAATCTACACTTGCCACTGTATTGGAATATAAACTTTGTCCCTTTTCATCTATGATCTTTAAAAGAGTGTCACAATGAAAATCAATATACTTCATAAAACTTACCTCCTTCATTAATCTTATATCTTTAATGATACTATAACTTATTTTATATATCTATAATAACATAAATTTCTCTATAAATTTTAAAAAAGGGGTATAGTTTGAAATTTAAACTCATACCCCTTAAATAATTATCTTTGTGCCTTTACCTCCAACCAAATTTCATCATATACTTTAATAATATCCTTTGGATCTTTAAATATTTCTACATCCCCTATTTCTTCATCAGTAGGATAAGCTACTTTGCTATTTATTATATCCTCTGGCAATAATTCCATGGCTTTGTAATTAGGAGTAGAATATCCAATATAATCGGTATTTCTTGCAGCTATTTCAGGTCTATTCATAAAATTTATAAACTGTTCCGCTAACTCCTTATTTTTGCTATTTTTAGGAATTACCATACTATCAAACCATAGATTAGTTCCTTCTCTTGGAATAACATATTCTAAATTATCATTTTCTCTAATCATGGCTACTGCATCTCCTGACCATACAACTGCTAATGCTGCTTCTTCACCAATCATCATATCTTTTACTTCATCTCCTACATATGCATATACCAAAGGTTTTTGTTTTATCAATTCTTCTTTAGCTTCTTCCAATTCATCTATATTCCTAGAATTCATAGAATATCCAAGTTTTTTTAAAGCTACAGCTATAGAATCCCTTTGACTATCTAGCATCAATATTTGATCTTTGTATTTCTCATCCCATAGTATATTCCAACTATCCACTTCTTCTAAAACCATGTTTTTATTATATATAATACCAAAAGTTCCCCACATATAAGGTACTGAATAATCATTGTTTGGATCAAATTCTAAATTTAAAAACCTATCCTCTATATACTTTATATTGGGAATGTTTTCCTTATCTATCTTTTCTAATAAGCCTTCATTTATCATTCTTTCAATCATATAATCTGAAGGAAAAGCTACATCATAACTAGTACCTCCTTTTTTTATACTTACATACATATCTTCGTTGGTTGCAAAGGTATTGTAATTTACCTTTACATTAAATTCCTTTTCAAAATCTCTTATTACAGAAGGATCAATATAATCTCCCCAATTATATACATTAAGAACAGGTTTTTTATCACCACAACCAGTTAATAGTATACTAGTAGTTAAAATTAAACTCACTATAATTAACATCTTTATATTCCTTGTCATATTATATCGCCTCTTTCGCCAATATTATTTGATGATTTACTATTTATTATTAACAATAATATGAGTAAACTTACAAACATCAAAGTGGATAATGCATTAATAACTGGATTAATTCCCCTTCGTGCCATAGAAAATATAGTAATACTTAAATTTGTAACTCCTGGTCCTTTATTAAAAAAGGATATAACAAAATCATCAATAGATAACGTAAAAGCTATAAGTGCACCCGATATTATACCTGGCATTATCTCAGGAATTACCACCTTCCTTAAGGCATAAAAAGGAGTGGCTCCTAAATCCATAGCTGCTTCTGCCAAATGTTTGTTCATCTGTTTAAGCTTTGGCAGTATAGATAATATTACATAAGGTATAGAAAATGTAATATGAGATAATAGCATAGTTAAAAATCCAAATTCCACATTTATAAATCTAAATAAAGTCATCAAGGATACAGCTGTTACAATATCTGGGTTTAATACAGGCAAATAATTTAAATTTAATACTACTTTTTTGCTAATTCCAGGCATCCCATATATACCTATAGCAGCAAAAGTACCAATTATGGTGGACAAAACTGATGATAAAACTGCAATTATTAATGTATAGTATAAAGCCATAAGTATTTCATCATTTTTAAATAATTCAACATACCATTTTAGAGTAAATCCATTCCATACTCCCCTAGATTTAGAATTATTAAAAGAAAACACTATCAATACAATAATTGGTGCATATAAAAATAAAAAAATTAAAAAAGTATATATCTTTTTCATTCCTTTACTTACCATAGTCCTCCACCACCTTCATTATCTTTATCAAATTTAGCCGTTATTGCCATAGTAATTAATATTATAACCATCATTATTATGGATATAGCAGACCCAAAATGCCAATCTCCAGTTCCTAAAAATTGTTGTTCTATTAAATTACCAATAAGCATATATTGGCCTCCACCTAATAATCTTGAAATTACAAAAGTACTAACTGCAGGCATAAAAACCATAGTAATCCCCGTAATTATACCAGGAATACTTAAGGGAAATATAATTTTTGTAAAAACTTTTATCTTACCTGCTCCTAAATCTTCTGCTGCTTCAATTAAACTTTTGTCAATCTTTATCAATACTGAATATATGGGAAGTACCATAAAAGGTAAAAAATTATATACCATACCTAATAATACTGCTCCATCATTATATATTAAATTTAAAGGTTTTAGTCTTAATTTAGTCAATATATAATTAATAAATCCATTTTTCCCCAATAAAGTTAACCATGCATAAGTTCTTAATAAAAAATTCATCCACATAGGTATTACAAATAATAATATCATTACATTTCTCTTTTTTATATTTTCCTTTGAAATTATCATAGCCATAGGGTATCCTAATATTAAAGTAATAACTGTAGATTTTAATGCAAGATTTATAGAACGCCATAATACATCTATATACCTAGGATCTAAAAATTTTTTAAAATTATCCAATGTAAATTGAATATTTCTTATATCCCCATCTCCTGTGGTAAAAGAATATAAAAGTATTAAACCTAAGGGTACTACTATAAATATGATCATCCATAAGATATAAGGATAGGCTATTCTCTTAGTCCTCATATTGATCCACCGCCTTCTTCATTATGTGAATATTCTCAGGAATTATATTCATTCCTATTTCACTACCTACAGGCTTCATGATAGTGCTATGAATCATCCATTCAATATTTCCATCTTGCACCAATATTTCATAATGAACACCTTTAAAGGTAACAGAAGTAACTATTCCCCTTAGTTGCCCTTCATCTGGAGAAGTTATTTCCAAATCCTCAGGTCTAATTACCACATCTACATTCTCTTTTTTATCAAATCCTTTATCTACACATTCAAATATTCTTCCAGCAAACTCTACCACATAATCTTCATGCATAATTCCATCCACAATATTACTTTCTCCTATAAACTTAGCTACAAAAGCATTCTTAGGTTCATTATATATATCAACTGGTGTACCAATTTGTTGGATAGTTCCTTTATCCATCACCACAATTGTATCAGACATAGTAAGTGCTTCTTCTTGATCATGGGTAACATATATGAAAGTAATACCAACCTTTCGCTGCATCTTTTTAAGTTCAGTTTGCATCTCTTTTCTAAGCTTTAAATCTAAAGCACCTAAAGGTTCATCTAATAGTAATACCTTAGGTTCATTTACTAAAGCTCTAGCAATAGCTACTCTCTGCTGTTGCCCACCGCTTAGGGAATCTATAGTTCGATTTTCAAATCCCTGTAAATTTACTAATTTTAACATTTCTTTAACTTTAATTTTTATTTTATCCTTTGGAAGTTTTTTTATTTTTAATCCAAAAGCTATATTTTCAAATACATTCATATGAGGAAATAGAGCATATTTTTGAAACACAGTATTTATTTGTCTCTCATAAGGTGGTAAATTAGTAATATCCTTTCCTTCAAAAATTACCTGACCTTCAGTAGGTTGTTCAAATCCTCCTATAATTCTAAGAGTAGTAGTTTTACCACATCCGCTTGGACCTAATAATGTTAAAAATTCATTTTTTCTAATATATAAATTTATATTATTAAGAACTTGAACTCCATTATATTCCTTTGATATATTTTTTAAGTCTATGGCATGAATTTTTTCCACATCATAACCCCCTCTATAATGCTATTTAAAAACTTGGTGGTGTACTCACCCAAATAATCCTAGCTATTGTTTTTCCTGCGTTAGATATATAATGATTAGCACTAGCTTTAAAATAAAAACTTTCTCCTTTTTTAGCTTTATACTTTTCATTTCCAAAATGAACAAAAATGCTACCATTAATCACATATCCAAATTCTTCACCTTCATGAGGGGAGTCTTCCTTAGTCTTCCCTTCAGGTTTTAATTCTACAAGAATTGGTTCCATTACATTTTTCTGGGCATTAGGTATCACCCAGCTCAATTTATACTTTAAATCTTCATTTTCTGTAATAAATACATCTTCTTTAGTAAATACTATTTGCTCATCATCCATCTCATTAAAAAAATCCTTTAAATTTGTCCCTAATCCATCTAATATATCTACTAAAGTAGCAATGGAAGGTGAAGTTAAATCCCTTTCTACTTGGGAAATAAATCCCTTTGTAAGTTCACATCTATCTGCTAATTCCTCTTGGGTTAAAGAATTTTTTATTCTAAGGCGTCTTATCTTTTCACCAATTTTCACCTTTATCCTCCTATCAATAAATTGACATTATATTAAACTATATGTTTATAATTACTAAACTATTATTTTAACTATACCATTATAAGCACTAATATAATAAAATGTCAATACAAATTAAAAAATATTTTCTTTATACATACTACTACAATTATGACACATTTTAGATAACAGATTATCTTACTTAACTTAATATATAAATTATTTTACTCAATAAAAAACCAGTATTTAACTGGTTAGAAATAATAAAAGCTGGTTTCCCAGCTTTTATTTATAATTATTCACTTGCAACTTCTGCTTTCTCTTTAGATTTTTCTTCTAAATGTTTCTCCCATAATTCATCTGCTACAGGAGCCCATTTTTCAGCTGCAGGTTTAGTCTTTTCAGCTAACTCTCTTGCATCTTCTCTATCTATTGGTTGAGTAGAATAAGCACCTGATGCCTCTACCATCTCTACAATCTTTTCAGGATTATCCAATATAGGACAAGGTCTTAGATGATTCTCATTAAATGGCTGATTCTTTTTATATTGCATAAATAATGGAGATTGTAATGCCTCTATTAAACTTACATCCTTAATATTAACATTAGAATAATGTACAAATGCACAAGGTTCTACATCTCCATTTGCATTAATATGAAGATAATTCCTTCCTCCAGCAATACAACCATTGACATATTCTCCATCATTCCAGAAATCTATTAAAAATATTGGTTTCTTAGATCTTAACTCTCTTATCTGATGGTACATATATTTTCTCTGCTCAGGCGTTACAAGCAAGTCAGTAACAGCATCTTTACCAATTGGCATATAGGTAAAATACCAACCAAACATACATCCTTTATCTACTAAGAAATCCACATATTCTTCATCAACCACTGATTCTGTATTATATCTATGATAACAAGTTGAAAAACCAAATATTACTCCTTCTTTTTTCAATAGATCCATTGCTTCCATAACCTTATTATAAGTACCTTTTCCTCTTCTCATATCAGTATCTTCTTCATAACCTTCTACACTAATAGCCAATCCAAAATTGCCTAATTCACCTAGTTTTTTAGCAAATTCTTCATCTACTAAGGTAGCATTGGTAAATGCTAAGAAAGAACAATCACTATGTTCCTCTGCTAACCTTATCAAATCATCTTTTCTTACTAATGGCTCACCACCAGAATATATATACATATAAATTCCCAGTTCTTTTCCTTCTCTTATAATCCTGTCTAAAAGATCATAACTTAATGAATCCGTTTTATCGTATTCTGCTGCCCAGCATCCAGTACATTTTAAATTACAAGCACTAGTCGGATCCATAAGTATTGCCCATGGTATATTACAATTATATTTTTTCTTTGCTTTATCTTGAAGAGGTATACCAACTATACCAGAATTTACCATGTAGTTTATTAAAAACTTTTTCCTTGATGCAGGGGATAACTCATCAAAATACCTTTCCATAAGTTTATACCAGTTGCTATCTGGATTTGCTACTATATCCCTAAACGTTTGAAGATATTTCTTATGATTCTCCCTTGTAATAAGTTTATCTGCCCAATCTAATAATTTAGGCATATTTTTCATTGGATCCTTTTCAATATATTTTAACCCCTCATTTATCACTGCAGTGCTAACTAATTGTTTTACACTCGCCATTATAACTCCCCCCTTATTTTAAATTTTTAAACCATCAATTAATAGATTTAAAAACTCAACTTTAACTTTTGAATCACCTTTATTAGAAATCTTTTTAAGTGTAAAGGTTTCAATAAATGTATAGATAGTTTCTGCAAAACTTTTACTATCTACTGGTTTAATTTCTTTTTTTTCAATAGCTCCTTTAATTAAGTCTTCAATAGTATTTTTTAATTTCTGGATATCGTCCTTTATTTTTTCTAATACTTCATTTGTTCCTCTATTTATTATAAGTAATGTCTCTAAAAGCAATATAAATGTGTTATTATCCTCCTGTCCTTCTGTTAATTGATGTATTACTTGTTTTAACTTTTCTGTAAAAGATAATTCTTCATTGGTTACTATTACTTCAACCTGTGTTTGTATTTCTTCTAAAGTACTTCCTACAGTATGATAAAATATTTCATCTTTATTTTTAAAATACTGATATATAGTTGTTCTACCCATTCCACATTTCTTTGATATATGAGAAAGGCTAGTATCATGGTACCCACGCTTTGCAAACACTATTTTAGCTTTTTCAATTATTTCCTGCTTTTTTTTATCATAATCTACAATTTTAGGCAATTTATTACTATCCTCCTTTCAATATGATGAAAATTGCCTTTATTATATTTTATACTTATTCGACAGGTATGTCAATATAAAATATCATTTTTTCCCATTTAATACTTTATAAAATATCATATATTTTCATGGTTTTTAAAGCATTTTCAATTAATCTTTCTATATCTATATTTCCCTCTGATTTTTCTATATTCTCTAATTTAGGTCTAGTTACAGGATGTTTAGGTAAAAATAAAGTACAACAATCTTCATAAGGTAATATAGAAGTTTCATATGTTTCTATTTCCTTTGCTAAATCTATTATATCTACCTTATCAAATCCAATTAAAGGTCTTAATATAGGAATATTTACCACTGCATTAATAACAGATATGCCTTCTATGGTTTGGGATGCAACTTGCCCTAAGTTTTCTCCTGTAATAAGGGCATTAATATGATTTTTATTTGCTATTCTTTCAGATATTCTCATCATAAATCTCCTAGATAGGATAGTCATCTCATCTTCAGGGCATTTAGAATTTAACTCCTTTTGTATCTCCAATATATTTACACTATAAAACTTTATTGGACCAGTATATAAACTTAATATTTTAGCCAATTTTTTAACTTTTTCCTCTGCCCTTTCACTAGTAAAAGGATAGCTATGAAAATGGACAACACTTATTTTAACCCCACGTTTTGCCATCATAAATCCAGCTACTGGGCTGTCAATCCCACCTGATAGTAAAAGTAATCCATGACCATTAGTACCAACCGGTAGTCCTCCATAACCTCTTATTTTGTCTATATACACATAACAATTTTCTTTTATGTCTATATATAAATATATATCAGGATTATGAACATCTACTTTTAAATCATCATACTCTTTTAATATTACAGCTCCTATCTCTTTTGATACATCTGGAGATTTAATTGGAAAACTTTTATCTATCCTCTTAGTAACTACTTTAAAAGTTTTTATATTTTCATTGGATAATTTTTCCCCTATCATCTGTATAGAAGCTTCTTCAATTTTTCCCATGTTCTTATCTATTCTAATACAAGGACTTATATAAACCAGTCCAAATATTTTCTTTAATCTATAAATTATCATATCAAAATCTTTTTCCTGTGCTTCAATATAAAATTTTCCTTGTTCTTTATATATCCTTTCATAACCTATATCCTTTAAATTTTCTTTAATTCTTGATATAAGTTCATCCTCAAAATATTTTCTATTTAATCCTTTTAATGCGATCTCTCCTAAGCTAACACTTATTACTTTATCCACCTACAATCACCTCATAGTTATTTGTCGTATTTCTTCTACTGAATTTTTTAATACATCCACAGTATAATCAATATCCTCTATTGTATTTTCATAGGAAAAGCAGAATCTAATAGCTCCATCAATATCTAAAGAAGATAGCCCCATAGCTTTCAATACATGACTTTTCTCAGTCCCCTTTGAAGAACATGCAGAACCAGTAGATACGTATATTTCTTTATCCTCTAAATAATGTAGTAGCACTTCACCTTTAACATATTTAAAAGATACATTTAATATATATGGAGAACATTTCTCACTCATAGGACTATTTATTTTAATAAGCTCAATATTCTCTCTCAATCTTTTTATGAAATAATTTTTTATTCTTTTTACTTTTTCTCTTTCTTTTTCATAATTTTTCTCTATAATTTCAACTGCTTTACCTAAGCCAACTATACCAGGAACATTTTCCGTACCAGAACGAAGACCTCTTTCTTGATTGCCTCCAAATATTATTGGATTTAATTTTATTTTTTTATCTACAAATAGTCCTCCAATTCCTTTAGGTCCATATATTTTATGTCCACTAAATGAAAAAGTATCTATTCCCCATCCTTTTATATTTACAGGTACTTTCCCAAAAGCTTGAATCCCATCTACATGTAACAGGGCTTTAGACTTTTCTTTTCGTAAAATATCCTTTATTTTATCAATTGGTTGTATACTTCCTACTTCATTATTTACTAACATTATACAAACTAAAATAGTATCATCTCTAATACTATCTCTAAATTGCTCTAAAGAAATTAATCCATTGCTATCTACATCCAAATAAGTAATTTCATATCCTTTTTGTTCATAATATTCTAAAACATTTAATACTGATGGATGTTCTATTTTACTAGTTATTATATGCTTACCTTTCTTATGACATTTATCTATTATACTTTGAATAGCAAGATTATTGCTTTCCGTGCCTCCAGAAGTGAAATATATTTCATCACTACTAACATTTAAAAATCTTCCAATGTTTTCTCTAACTTCTTCTATCTTTTTTTCTGCATTAAAACCTTTTCTATGAAGAGATGAGGGATTCCCATATTCTTCCCTTAACACGTGTAACATTTCTTCAATTACTTCTTCTCTAGGTTTTGTCGTGGCACAATTATCTAAATATACTTCCAAAATATCACCTCATCTAATTTTAATATCCTAATTCTTCATCAATTAAATAAATTCGAATATCTCCTCCTGTTGGATTTTTATGAATTATTACCTCTACTCTACATATTCTATCAGGCGAATTACAATTATTACATTTTCCCGTAAATTTACAGGGCGTATTAATATCTAATCTGCAAGCATTTTTAGGTGCTGCTACGTTCTTAACCCTTTCTATAGCTTCATCATAATCTTTACATATTTTATTCCTACCAGCTATTATATATACTCTTTCATGTCCATAAAACATAGAAGAAACTCTATTGCCAACTCCATCTATGTTTACCAATTTCCCATCCAAGGTTAAAGCATTAGTACTAGATATATAAATTTGACTGTTTTTAGCTAATTCTAACTCTTTATCCTTATCTTTTGCTTTCCAATGCCAAAATATTTTATTACCTCGTTTTTTAAAATCCTCATATAGACCCATGTCAAATAATGTCATTGAACCACCAAAAGCTATAGTTTTATTAATTTCAATTTCATTTAAAAGATCTTTTTTCATTTCATCTATACTTTCAAATATCTTTACTTTAAATTCGTTCTTTTCCAAATTTGATTTTGCTAATAAAAGATTTCTATCCATAGTGGACCCTCCAATAACCTATTAGTTATAAGTATTATTATATAAGATATTTACATAATATTAAAGGAAAAAGATATATAAAAAATTATTTTAAATTTTTTTAAAAAAACCCTTGCAAACTCTGTCGTAATTTGCTATAATTTGTACGTGGTTATCCCCCTGGTAACCTCAGATAAGATCTCTATTCCCAATACCCCTTTTGAACGGTTTATTTACATCCACTATGGATGGGGGCTCCTTTTGGAGCCTTTTTTCATTTTTTGTATATTCCATTCATCAATTTATAAAAACATAAATATTATAATATGTTTCAATATAAATAGATAGGTGCATGCACCTATCTATTTATATCCTTTAAGTAAAAACCTCTAGTTCTTCTTATCAAAAATTCTTCTATTTGATTTACTTTATCTTTTAATAGTCTTAATTCCTTAACACCGTCTTGTTGTAATGAAATATCTATATTTTTTTCTAATAAATCCAATCTATCATATATTTCTTGAATCTCCTTCTTTATCTCTTTACAAGAATTCAAAATATCAGAGGATGAAATCTTTTTTTTTAATGGAACTTCAATAGCATCCTCAATATTTCCAAATCCTATAAATTCAACATGTGGCTTTATGCTACCAAAAGAATAATTTAATAAATCTTCATTATAAGAAGATTTATCTATATATTTATATCTAACAATCTTTTTTTGTCTTGAATCTTCCCATAGATAAATTGGACTCCAGGTAGTACCATTGTCTTTACTATATCTACTCATTATATTTTCATATTCAAGCCACACCGCCCAAAGCTTATCTTCATAATATACTAAAGTTGGATACATAATACCTTCTTCATTAGATAATATCTCACTTATATCCTTTATTATTTTGTCATTAATAATAAATCTTTCATATTTTACTACTAAATTTTCATCATATTGACAATATACTATATGTAATTTATTATCCTTTAAAAGCATATCTAAATATAATAATCCTTGATTACTATCAACAATCTTTAACTTCTTTCCCCATTTTTTATTGATAATATTAAAAAAATTTAAATATACATTATTATTCTCTTGTTTATCATGATAGGCTATTATCAATCCTTTGTCACATTCCACTATTTTAAAAGGGTTTAAAACCGCCCCTGAATTTATTTCGTCTACTATATTTGTGTTCCAACAATTACCATTATAATAATGATGATATATTCTATAGATATTGCTATTTTTTGTCAGAGAAATGCAATAAAATATATGCATACTATCATCTTTTACAATTATATTTAAGTTATATGTTTCTGGTATAGCTTCTTTAGTTAATTTTATATTTTCAATTTGATCCTCTTTTAATACTGTTAAAATTAAATTAAATGACATATCCTGATATAAAACAAATATAGTATTTTCTTTATCAATCGAAACATCAAAATCCATATGTACTTTTTCACCAACTATACTCTCTTCATCTAAGTTTCCAGTATTATAAAAAGTATATTTAATTATATTTTGATTTATTAATCTAAACATAATTATTTTGCTTTCAATATCCTTTATTATCACAATTTTATCATTATAAAACATTTTATTTCACCACCTATTTATACTTCTTTTAAATGATATTAATATGTATCACAAATTATTCCTATTCATATATGTAACAACTGCAAAGGTAAAAGAATATATTATGAATGAGACATAAATTTAATACTGTTTATTGGAAGGAGGAAAAATATGAACTGTTCAAATATTAAACCTGAAAGTATTAGTTTAGGAGTAACAGATAGATGTTGTGTGGGAAATGCTGGATGTGAATGGGATGGCACATTGAGAAATGTTAAAGTAGAACCAATATTCGTTCAAAAAGTATTTGATGCTACTTTAGTTAACTTACAAGCATTGAGCACTGTAAATAATGTAAGGTTTACACCTAAGTTAGGTAGAAATGCTAGAATTATAAAAATATCAAACATCAGATGTAAAAAATTTTTTAATCCAGAAAATATAAATGATCCTCGCAATCTATTAGTAGAGCCTGAAACCATGTTATCTGGAGGACGATTTGTAAAAGATGGAAAAGGTAGCCCTATAGAAGTAGTAGGACCAAATGGATTTAGATCTGAAAAAATAATATTTGCTGATACTTCTGAATGTGATAAAGAAGGAAAAGGGACACCAGTTTTTGGTACTCAAAAAGTAAGAATTAGTGGTAATGTTATAGTAGAAATTGATGCTATAATTCAAACTTCTGGTTCTAGAAGAAGAACTATAACTTTAACTGCTAATGTTCCAATTACTCCAGTGGAATTAACTAATTTCTTTGAATTGTGTATACCTTCAATATATAATTCAGCATTCTTCCCAAGATTTGCTGAATTCTGTAATATACTATGTGAAACTAGATTAGCAACAAATAGTATCTCAAGAGATATAAATATTAATCCAGAAACAGGTGAAATTAGCATAGATCTAATAATTGCAATATGTATATCTTGTGAAAAGAAAATTATAGTACCAGTTCAAATTTGTGTTTTATCTACTGGATACCCAGAATTATCTCCAGAAATTTCCCCTATATGTACTACTTTCCCATCTCTATTTCCTAAACAAATAGATGAAGATAGCATAGAGCCAAGACCACCATGTAAACCAAAGTTCTCCTTAGATGCAGATGATTTTATAGAAGATACAGAAGACATTGATTTTAAAACTTTCGATTAGTACAAAAAATTAATAGAATGATGCTCCAATTGGAGCATCATTCTATTATATCCACTATAAATACATCTTGAGATTCTAAAAAATTTATATATTCATCTCCTGATTTAACTATAGTTCTAGTTGGTCTTTGAGGATGGACATATATAATTTCTCCCTCTTTCCCATTACTCAATAACACTTTGCATCCAACATAAAATTCAGATACTTTATTTAAAAATAACTGAGTAATTTTAGGATCTAAAATACCAAAGCTTTGTTCTTCTAATACTTCTGCAGCATAAAAAGGTGATATCTTTTTTTTATAATATCTATCTGATGTCAACGCATCATAAACATCGCAAACAGCAATAATTTTCGCATATTCATGAATTTTATCCCCTTTTAATCCATAAGGATAACCGCTACCGTCTTCTCTTTCATGATGCTGAAGAACATCAACCAATATATTTTTACTTATACCCACTGTATCTAAAAGTATATTATAACTATATATTGGATGTTTCATCATAATTTCTTGTTCCTCATTTGTTAATTTCCCTGGTTTATGCAATATATCATCTGATATTTTAAGCTTTCCAATATCATGAAATAAACCAGTTAATGCTATTTGTTTTATCTGTTTATCTGTGTAATTAAGCCATTTAGCAATCATTGTAGCTAACATAGAAACATTTAAACTATGATTAAATGTATAATCATCCTTTTCTTCTAACTGTCTTAGTCTTCCTAGTATATTATTATTTTGAATTATTTCTACAATTAATTCATCCAGTTCATCATTTATTTCACTCAGTATTATTTTTTTCCCTAGTTTAACATCTGAAAATACTTTTTCTACTTTATCTGAAAAAATCTCATATCTAATAATTAAATTATTTTGTCTTATATCCTCTGAATCTTCTTCTGGGTCATATATAAAAACATATTTTACCCCTTGATTTCGGATCTTTCTAATAATTTTTTTATTTAATACTGTACCTTTTGAAGCTAAAATAGCTCCACTTTTTAAACTACCTACATCCTTAGACAATACCATTCCTGGCTTTAACTCATTAGTATAAACTTTAACCATTTAATACCCCCTTAATTAAACCTTTTAACCCTATCAATAACTTTGGATGCAAAATAAGCAACTACTAATGCTACAGTTAATCTAGTAAAAAAAAGTAACCATAAATTAGCTCCTACTGCAACAAATATAAAAGTATCTTCAAATATAGCATGACAAGCAACAAGAAATATTATAATTATGTATAAATCCTTCTTCTTTAAATTCTCTTCTTCTATACTTTCTATTATAATTCCTGCTCCATATATTAAACCAAAAACCATACCAATCATAAGTGGAAAAACTGACTCATTAGATATATCGAATAATTTTGCTATAGGCTTTAGCTTTTTTGAGATTTTTTCTAATATTTTTGCATCTTTTAATATTTCCATCACTATCATAAGGGGAATTATTATCTTTGCCATAGATAAAACTGAATCAATGCTACCTATTGTACTCTCTTTTAAATAAGAACTAAAATTCATATATATACCTCCTACAGTATCAAGTTAAAAATAATTCCGGATAATATAGCTAATATTATCCTTATAAATATTATTAATGCTAAGTTAACGCTAGTTTTTTTTACAATTGCAGATTCCAACAACAAACTATGAGAAAAAGATAACATAATAGCTAATATGGTAGCTTGTCTAGCAGATAAGCTTATACTTGCCATAGCTCCTATTGCTGCATATAAATTGATAAAATTACCCAATACTAAAGGTACAGCTGCTTCACCTGGAAGTCCTAACAATTTCATTCCTGGTTCAAAAAAATTAGATATAATATTTAATAATGGAGTGTACCCTAAAAAAGTAACAAAAAAATAAACTGGGACTACTACTTTTGATAATTCCCATAAAGTGGATATGCCTTTTTTAAAACCATTTAGTATACTTTCTTTATACAATTGTCTCCCCCTCAATTACATTAATATAAAAATATTATAACATAGAAAAACCTTAAGTGTATATACTTAAGGTTATGCCAATTTTGAATCCTTACTTTCTAAAGAATTAGACCACTTTCCACATTTATCGCCATATCTAGCTAAAATTCTTCCATCTTCTCTTATTTCAATTACCTCACATACATTAGAACAGCCTTCACATTCAAATCCATTTACATTATAATTTGATTTATGAATTGAAATCCCTTTGAATTTTGTATAACCTGTCTTTTTCACTTCTTCTTTAGCAAGAATTGCTACTCCAATAGCACCCATTACATCATAATTATCCGGTATATAAATCTTTTCTCCAAAAATTTCTTCAAATGCCTTTATAATACCAACATTTGCTGCTACACCACCTTGAAATAAAATAGGCGAAAGTATCTCTTTTCCCTTTCCAACATTGTTTAAATAGTTCCTTACCAAAGCTTCACATAACCCTTTAGCTATATCCGCTTGATTATGCCCTAATTGTTGCTTGTGTATCATATCTGACTCAGCAAATACAGCACATCTACCAGCAATTCTTACAGAATTATTAGATTGTAAAGCTAAGTCTCCAAACTCACTAATATCTATACCTAATCTTATAGCTTGCCTATCTAAAAAAGAGCCAGTACCTGCTGCACATACAGTATTCATAGCAAAATCTGTAACTATCTTATCTCTTAAAATTATTATTTTTGAATCCTGTCCTCCAATTTCAATTATTGTTTTTACATCAGGTAGAAAATCTAATCCCGCTACAGCATGAGCTGTGATTTCATTCTTAACCACATCTGCACCTACAATTATACTAGCTAAATTTCTTCCACTCCCTGTAACTCCCACTCCTATTATATCAATATCATCTTTTAATGTCTCAATTTCCCCTATACCATCCTTTAAAACTTCTATTGGTTTCCCTTGAGTCCTCATATATTTTTTATACTGTACATTATTATTTTCATCCATCAATACAATATTGGTGCTAACAGAACCAACATCAATACCCATATAATATTTAGCCAACTGACTTTTCCTCCCTTCTCCTCTTGAGTAAATCTACAAAAGCTTCTAATCTTGTTAGATAACCTGCTTCTCCTGTCATTTCATCCAATATTAATGTCATAATTGGAAAATTTAAATCCTTGCTTACATTGCATAATATGCTTTTAGCAACTATCTCAGGCATACAATTTAAAGGTAATAACTGGATTACTCCATCAAAACCCTTATTAGCATAATATATAGCAGATCCCACTGTTTCTCGACCATGACCTCCTACAAGAGTCTCCAAATATGGTTTAGCAAGTCTATATTTTTCATTTTCTGTTTTTGAACCAAAAGGAAATTTTGCTATATGATGTTCTACCCATGTAGTCGGAGTAAGAGATTTCTCCACTAAAACACCCATATGTCCTAATTTCCTTTCTACTTCTAAATTGACAAAAGGTTCTATTATAGTATATATCTCTCCAATGAGTCCTATTTTTATAGGTTCTTTGCTATTATCTAACTTTATTTTGTTCAAATTATCTATAGTTTTATTCATCAATTCAATTGTTTCTTCCCCTCCATATACTTTTTCTATTTGTCTATAATAGCTATTAATAATTAAATCCACTTGATAGCTATCTACAGCATAAGCTCTAACTTTATTGGATAATTGTGTTATATAATCAGCAGTTTTTATTATTTGCCAACTCAATTTACCTGCTCTTATTAACTCCCCTATACTTTCTACCTTAAAAACCTTTACTATATTATCCTTTATAGGTTTTATACCTTCATATATAGGATCAAATACTATAAAATCCACATTATAACCCATATCTTCTAATATATGTTTCTCTAATGTAGAATAAAATCCAAATCGACATGGCCCACAACTTCCTACCAATAATACAGTATCTGCTCCTTTTTCAATGCTTTCTATAAAATTACCTGTCATTATTTTTAATGGTAAACATATAGTTTCTGGAGAATACTTTGTGCCTATTTCCAAAGTCTTTCTACTACATATAGGAGGGGGTACCACCTCTTGTCCTAATTCTTCAAAAAAGGCTTTGGTAGCTATATACACATTACCCATATGTGGAAATGTTATCTTCATGATTATCCCTCCATTTTAACATATCAACAAAAGCCTCTATTCTTGTATTTATTCCAGCTTCACCTGTTTGTTCATCTATAGTCAATAAAGTAAATGGTACTTTATATTGCCTTGCTTTTCTTTCTACTAAATCCATAAGAACTGAATCTAACCCACACCCAAAAGCTGATATATATATGATCCCATCTATCATTCCTTTTTCTATTAAATAAAAAGCACTTCCTACTATTCTCTGCCCATGCGTCCAAAACATTCGTTTTGATAACTGAGTTGCGTATTGCCTTGCAATTTCTTCTTTTATCATCTCAGCAGTAATTAACCCTATACCATTTCTTTTTAGCTTATTAGCTATATTCATATTTATATAATCATCATATATATTATAAGAATGACCCAATAATAATATATTCATTTCATGATTTTCACTAAAAGTATTTGGTCTCATATTTAAACTATCAAATTCTATGGCATTTAAAGAAACAATCCCTTGATCTAATAGCTCATTATATTCTACAAATTCTTTAAAAGCTTTATCATAGGCTTTTAATATCTTATAATTACTATTTATAAAATATTTACCTGTATATAATATGGATTTTTTTAAACTTTTATTTGATTTTCTCAAATTTATTACAGGAGTAATAATCTCTGGTAATCCTTCTATGCTATGTTTTATCATGTCTGGTAAACCTAAATGTTTTGGGCAACAATACTCCATCTTATATAAACTTATAAATTTAGGTATAAATAAATAATCTACTTTGTCTTTTAAATACTCTACATGTCCATGAAACACCTTTACAGGTAAACAAGCTTCATCAACACAGTTAAATATACCAGCATCCAAAATTTCCTTATTAGTTTTTGTTGAAACAATCACCTCTACATCTAAATTATTAAAAAATTTCTTCCATAAAAAATAATAATCATAATAAAACATACCTCTAGGTATGCCTACTGTTTTATGCACAATATCCCTCCATTCTACATTAATCTATTATTGCCAATAAGAATGAGAAATATTATATAAATATACAAAATAAAAAAGGGCTAAAATCATTGCCCTTCTTCTCTACTATCTAACCAGTTATTTAATATCTCTATTATAAATAATATTTCCTCTTTGCTAACTACTCTCTCATCTAATGAATATGCTATATAGGATATAAATTCATCTATATCTTTAAATGGTAGTTCCATTGCAGATAACAGTCTTCTCATTCTAAGTTTTCTCTCAATATTGTCCATTGTAGATATGCTTCTATTTATATATTGAATTAAACTATCTATTAATTGTTTTAAATAATATTCTTTTATAATTTCTACATCTTCAGGAAATAATTTCTCATATTCAACTAAACTTGTATCATTATAAAAAGTAAGTACTTTATTAGTAAATAATAATTTTTTATTTAATTCTTCATCTAAAAAATCTGGTCTTCTTAGTGCTTCATTATTTAAAGTTTCAAAATATTTTACATACTGTACTAAATCCTTTTCTGCATTAATAAAAGCCTTGTCAGTTAACTTTTTCAACCTAGACATACTTTGCTTATCAAAATTTCTCTCTTGTTTTTCCCATATAGAATACAATTTATTTGAATCTATAATATCTAATGTAGATTTACTAATAATTAATAACATAGATATTAATCTATTTATTAACATCCCTAAAGTCATAATAAACATTTCTATCTCTTCAAATTCTAATATTAATTTAAATATTTCATCAAATTGCTCTTCCATTTCATCTATAGATAAAGATTTATAATCAATATTTTTAAATAACTGTATATTGGTAAAATAATCATCAAACATCACCCCATAATCTCCCATTGTAGAACTATCAAAAATCATCTTGTAATATTCAATTTCACTTTCTACCAAATCTGTTGGATATTCCCTTAAATTCCTAGAAAGAGTTTCTTTTATTACATCAAAATACTTATATTTACTCATTCTAAAAGGAAGTATCTCTAATATATCGGAAACAATGTTTATAAATGTAATATGATTATTTATATTATCTGCCAATACTTTTTCGATTTTATTTATTATCAAAGCCAATTCATTTTGGTTTACTAGCATATTATTATATTCTTTTTCTCCAATAGATTTCATCATATAATAATCCATATAATCTTTAATATAAAATAATTCTATTTTATAACCTCGGATACTTTTAAGTAGATTATAAAGTTGCTCTCTCATATCGAGTAAAATATTTATTTCATTTTCTATTTCACATTCATTCATCCTTGTATTTAACTTTTTAAAAGTATTTGTAACATGTTCAAAAATTGTTTTTATTATTTCTTTTTCTTTATTAGAATTTAATTTTTCAAAAAAATTATTTTCTTCAATTAATTGGATTAAATCCATACTTGTATTTATAAAATAGTAATAGGACATTTCGCCTATTTTACATAATTGAAGCTCATTAATATCCAATATTTTATCCTTTAATTCATCATCTTTTAATTCTTTTATATTTTTTTCATCTAGCATATTTTTATCTTTTTTCTCTTCAACCATTGCTTCTCACCTCTCAATAATTTACCAAACTGCAATATGTCCATCCGCTCTTTTTTCCGTTCCACCTATATATGTTTTTACATCTCTCAAAATAATTTGTCCTCTTCCAAAACTACCTACATCTTTAGAATATCGAATATTATGGTCTTTTCTAATTAAAAAATCTGCAATATGTTTTGGAAAATCCTCTTCAACTAATACTTCTTTTTCTTTTATCCATTGCCATCTATATTTATCTAATGCCTCTTGAGGATTTAAATTAAAATCAATCATATTGACTATTGATTGTAGATGCCCCTGAGGTTGCATATATGCTCCCATAACTCCAAAAGGACCTAAAGCCTTACCCTCTTTAGTAATAAATCCAGGAATTATAGTGTGATAAGTTTTTTTATTAGGTGCTAATCGATTATAATCCTTATCATTAAGACTAAAAGTATATCCTCTATTATGAAGGCTTATTCCAGTTTTAGGTACTACTAAACCTGAACCAAATCCCATAAAATTGCTTTGAATATAACTTACCATATTTCCATATTTATCCCCAGTTGCCAAATATACCGTACCTCCACTATTTAATGCACTATACTTTGGCAATATAGCTTTATTTTCTATTAATTTACTTCTACTTAATGCGTAATTATCATCTAATAAATATTTAAGATTATCTCCCATTTCTCTTGTATCTGTAATATAATATAAACCGTCTGCATAAGCTAATTTCATAGCTTCAATCATATAATGATATGATTGCAACGAATCTATATTTATATCAAAATTTTTAAGTATATTTAAAGCTAATAATACCACCATCCCATGAGTATTTGGTGGCAACTCCCATATATCGTAGCCTCTATAATTAACTGATATAGGTCTTACCCATTCTGGTCTATAAGTTTTTAAATCTTTCTTTGTAATAAATCCCCCATATTCTCTTGAAAATTTATCAATTTTATCAGCTATGTCTCCTTCATAAAATGAAAGGCATTTAGATTTAGCTAATTCCTCGAGTGTATAACTTAGTTCCTTTGAACTCCATATCTCTCCTGGTTTTGGTGCTCTTCCTTCTATAGAAAAAGTTTTAAACCATTCATCAAACTCTCTACCTTTTAATTGCTTTTTATAAAGCTTAAATGCTTTATTCCAATTATAAGATACAGTAGGAGATACAGGATATCCTTCTCGAGCATAATGAATTGCGGGTAATAATAAATCCTCAAAAGGTAGTTTCCCAAATCTATTGGACATTTCCCTCCATCCATAAAGCATCCCTGGAATAGTTACAGGTATAAAGCCGTATTTAGGAATAGTATTGTATCCTAAATTCTTTACTTTATCAATACTAATATTACTTGGAGCCCATCCACTAGCATTTAAACCATATAATTCATCTTCATACCATATAATTGCAAAACCGTCTCCTCCTAACCCATTTGAAGTAGGTTCTAAAACAGTTAAACTAGCTGCTGTAGCTATAGCAGCGTCTACTGCATTACCTCCTTTTTTTAATATCCCTAATCCTGCTTCTGCAGCTAAAGGCTGAGTTGTAGAAACCATACCATTTTTTGCAAACATAACATTTCTACGTGAAGGATATTTATGTTCAAAATAATTAAACTTCATATTTCATCTCCCTCTTGTTTGATAATGTTTAAATAATTTTATATAATTTTATTATATCATAATAGTAAACTTAAAGGAGAATCATATATGGAAAAACATGATTATTTAATTAACTCAAAGTTTAACAAGCACAAATACTTTCATGATAAAAATGTGTGCTTTTTAGATATAGAAACCACTGGTCTTAGTAGGAAATTTAACCAAATATATTTAATTGGATTAGTATATTTTAATAATAAAAATAAAAGTTGGTATCTTTCTCAATTCTTTGCTAACAATATTAATGAAGAACACATATTACTAGAACAAGTAAATAAATTTATTTCAAAGTTTAATCTGTTAGTTACTTATAATGGAGATAGTTTTGATATACCTTTTATTAAACATAGATTCAAAATTCATAAAATAAATAATAATATTTCAAGCACAGACAGTTTTGATATATATAGAAAAATAAAAAAATATGACTCTTATCTTCCTTTTGATAATTTAAAACTGAAAACTATTGAAAAAAATTTAAATATTTTTAGAGAAGACAAATATACTGGAAAAGATTGCATAAATTTCTATTATGAATATATTAACACTAAAGATGACACATTAAAGGATAAAATTTTAAAACACAATTTTGATGATTTGTATTATTTATTAGATATTATGCAAATATTTGATGTAATACAAAATATCAAAAATTTTGATATAGAATACAATGATAAATTTATCTCTATAGAAATTGATGAAATAAATTTAACTGGTGATATTATAAATATATATTGTAATATATTAGTTGAAAAACCAGATATAAATTTCATATATTTTGGAGATACTTTTAATATTATACAGAAAGATAAAAACCATATGATTATAAAACTAGAAGTGAATGAAGGATTTATTACTCCTACTAAGAAATGCTTATTTATAAACAAATCAAAACTTCCTCCAAGCATTTATTTAGAAGATATGACTGAATACATGCTTCCAGAAGATGTTTTTATTTTAAAGATAGAAAACAAATATCAGATGAAAAATATTAAAAAATTAATCAAACAATTAATGCTTTATATACTTAATTTTTAATATAAAAAATAAAGACAGTAGACCTTAGCTTCAAAGTCTACTGTCTTTATTTATTGGTGGGCCTTCAGGGACTCGAACCCCGGACCTACCGGTTATGAGCCGGGCGCTCTAACCAACTGAGCTAAAGGCCCTAATTAATGGTGGGCCTGGGTGGACTTGAACCACCGACCTCACGCTTATCAGGCGTGCGCTCTAACCACCTGAGCTACAAGCCCATGTGTTTTTCATATTTAATTTTAATACAACAAACTGGCAGGGGTGGCAGGACTCGAACCCACGACATTCGGTTTTGGAGACCGACGTTCTACCAACTGAACTACACCCCTAAACTATTGGTGGGCCTTCAGGGACTCGAACCCCGGACCTACCGGTTATGAGCCGGGCGCTCTAACCAACTGAGCTAAAGGCCCTAATTTTTATTCAAATGGTGCCCAGAGGCGGAATCGAACCACCGACACGGGGATTTTCAGTCCCCTGCTCTACCGACTGAGCTATCTGGGCTAGTTGGTGGGCCTTCAGGGACTCGAACCCCGGACCTACCGGTTATGAGCCGGGCGCTCTAACCAACTGAGCTAAAGGCCCCCAGTAATTATTGGCGGAGAAGGAGGGATTTGAACCCTCGCGCCCTAATAAAGGACCTACTCCCTTAGCAGGGGAGCCTCTTCAGCCTCTTGAGTACTTCTCCATAAAAGTTGGCGGAGAGGGTGGGATTCGAACCCACGTGGGCCACAAGACCCTAACGGTTTTCAAGACCGCCCCGTTATGACCTCTTCGGTACCTCTCCATTAAAACCTATATATAGACCATATAAAATATTAGCTTTTATCTAAATAATATACAAATACTTATACTAAAGTTGGTGACCCATCGGCGACTCGAACGCCGGACGCCCTGATTAAAAGTCAGGTGCTCTACCGCCTGAGCTAATGGGTCATAAAATGGCTGGGGCGACAGGACTCGAACCTGTGAAATCCTAGAGTCAAAGTCTAGTGCCTTACCGCCTTGGCTACGCCCCAATTATGGTGCACCTAGGAGGATTCGAACCCCCGGCACACGGATTAGAAGTCCGTTGCTCTATCCAACTGAGCTATAGGTGCTTAATATATGGAGCGGGTGAAGGGAATCGAACCCTCGCAACCAGCTTGGAAGGCTGGGGCTCTACCACTGAGCTACACCCGCATCATGGTGGAGGAGACTGGATTCGAACCAGTGAAGGCTAAGCCAACGGATTTACAGTCCGTCCCCTTTGGCCAACTCGGGAACTCCTCCATGTTATTTAATGGAGCTGGTGAGAGGACTTGAACCCCCAACCTACTGATTACAAGTCAGTTGCTCTGCCAATTGAGCTACACCAGCAACATGGCGACCCGGAAGGGACTCGAACCCTCGACCTCCAGCGTGACAGGCTGGCATTCTAACCATCTGAACTACCGGGCCAATAAATAGAGCTACAATCATTATTTTATTTTAAATTATA